>NZ_JBHXMY010000008.1:0-23761 GCF_042720195.1 Nocardia sp. NPDC058497
CGGCTTGGAGACTTTACACCCCATATCGACTGCTGACCTAGCAGAAGTCTCAACCGAATGTTCAACGATACGATGGAGACACATGAGCCAGAACATTCGCGACTTCGTTCCGCCCACCTGTGAGCTTCTCGCGTTCGGTGAGCCGACACATCAGGAACCCGCCTTCCCCCTTCTCCGCAATGCGCTGTTCGCCCAACTCGTCGAGCTCGGCTTCCGGTCCATCGCCCTCGAATCCGATCGGGTCGCCGCCCTCACCGTCGACGACTACGTCCGCCACGGCATCGGCAGCCTCGACGAGGTGATGCGCACCGGCTTCTCGCACTTCGGCGACCTGGCCGCGAACCGGGAACTGGTCGTCTGGATGCGTGACTACAACGCGAGCAGGCCACCGGCCGAGCGCGTGGCCTTCTATGGCTTCGACGCGCCGCTCGACAACACCAGCGCACCCAGCCCCCGCCGCTATCTCGAATTCGCCCGCGACTACCTGCGGCTCGAGACGGAGATCGCCGACCTCGCCGGCGACGACGAACGCTGGCATCGCGACGAAGCGATCCTCGACCCGGCGATGTCGCCCGGCGACACCGAGGAAGCGCGGCGACTGCAGGCGCTCGCCGACAACCTGCTCAACACGCTCTATGCCCGCGCACCCGAACTGATCCCCGCGACCTCGGAGGCCGAATGGCGCAGGGCGGCAGTCCATCTCACCGCTGCACTCGGGCTGCTGCGCTACCACCGCCAATCCGCGCGCCGCGTCGACGAGGCCACCCGGATCTCCGGCCTGCTCGCCACCCGCGACGTCCTCATGACCGAGAACATCCGCGACATCCGTGACATCGAAGCCCAGCGCGGCCCCACGCTGCTCTACGGCCACAACGTGCACCTGCAGCGCAACCTCAGCACCATGCCGATGGCAGGCATGATCCTGCAGTGGTACGGCGCCGGGGCCATTCTGAGCTCGCTGTTCGGCGAGCGCTTCACTTTCCTCGCAGGCAGTCTCGGGCCCAGCCCGTCCGGTCTTGACGAGCTGGCCGAAGCCGGACTCCAGCACCGCTCCGTCACGTGGGGCCTGTTCCCTGCCGCCGGTATGACCGCCACTCCTACCGGCCCGACCTCGGACCCGAGTTACTTCCCTCTCGAACAGAAAACCATCGACGGCGCCGACGCGATCCTGCATATCGCGGAGAGTGTCGCTCTCGTCGCCGGGGACGCGTGAGCGCCGACCCGTCTACGCGGAACCTGCGTAGACGGGTCAGCGCGTCTGAACCAGGGCCCAGGCGGGCACGTCAGCGGCGTGCCCGTTCGAGCACCTCGTCCTCGGTGAGCGCGCTGTTCGGGTGGTGGCTCAGGCACATCGGCACCTGGATCTTCCCGAACCCGGTGCCCTCGGTGGCGGCGTAGAACCGACCGGCGGGCAGGCGCGAGATGTCTTCCACGCGGCCACCTTTCGACCGGGCGAGCTCGGTGGCCGCCTGAATCTGGATAGACGCGTTGAGCAGTCCGATCAGCTGCGTCGCGGCATTGCCGGTGACCATGTTGTGCAAGGCTTTGGGCGCCTGCGTCGCGTACACCATGCCGAGCCCGTACTTGCGGGCCTGGGTGGCCAGCTTCAGCGTGCTCTCCGACGACGCGGTGGTGCCGCGGGACGGGACGAAGGTCTGCGCCTCGTCGAGGACGAGCAGCCCGCCGAGGGGGCGGTCCCCGGCCGGATTGCGCTTGATCCACGCGAACAGGGCCAGCTGCAGCTGGTTGACGAACGTCTGACGCTGCGCGTCGGTGGGCAGGCCGATACAGCTGATCACCGACACGCGGGCGCGCTTTCCGTTCGCCGGGGTGAACAGCAGGCTCGGATCGAGATGCTCACCGGCCCCGCCGAACAGGGGATCGTTGATCATCGCCGCTTTGAGTTCCTCGGCCATGCTCTGGGCCAACGCCAGTGCGTTCCTGATGGTGCTCACCCCGTCGGGCAGTGTCGCCAGCAGGGTGACGAATTCGCCGAGGTCGTTGCCACCGCCGCGGGCGAAGTGGGTCATCGCCTCGGTGAGCACGGCCCGGCCGGTCGCTTCCTTGCGCGGGGTGAGACCGGTGCGTGGGACGAGACCGGCGACCGAGGCGTCGATGGAGGTGCGGAATTCGTCGGGATCCTCACGCACCACGCTGAAGTCGGGGAGCGGGTTCAGGGCGAGTGGGCGCCCGGCTTCGCGGCGCGGGGTCCAGACCACCACATCGGTGTCGTCGAGGTAGCGCTGTGCGCGGTCGCGATCGCCCGCGCTCCAGGTGCCCGGTGGCGACGGCCAGGCGTCGCCGAGGCGGGCCAGGTCGTTGTTGGTGTCGATCAGGATGGACGAGACGCCGTGCAGGGCGGCCTCCTCGACGAGGCGGCGCAGCAACACCGTCTTTCCCGAGCCGGAGCCGGCGAAGACCGCGGTGTGTTTACGCAGGAGCAGCAAGGGGACCCGGAAGTCCTTGCCGGTGACTGCGTCTCGACCCAGGTAGACGGCGGGCGCGTCCGGCTGGTCGTGCGGGAGTTCGGTCCGATCGCCCGATCCGGCCGACTCGTCGCTGTCCGCCGGATCGGCAGGCACCAGGTCGTCGGGGCCTCGATCGCCCGGCGTCAGCTCGCCGGGGGCTGGATCGCCCGGGAACAGGCCGCTGGCGCGGGGATCCAGTGGCATCGGGTCGCCCGGGAACAGGCCGCTGGGTGGCCCATCGACACTGGTGGTCTGCCCGCCGTCGTCGGGCCCCGGCAACACCCGGGTGAGCAGTGGCGAATTGCTCGCCGGCCGTCGGTGTTCCAGCCACGACAGGAATCCCGGCTGCCCATCGGCGAGCATCGATTCCAGCGCGGAGAAGGTGCGCAGATCGTCCTCGGAGATCGGCAACGCCACCCCGTGCGCGGCCTCGAGTTCGGCCAGCTGCGCGACGGTCACCGGACCACGGGAGAACGGAGTGTTGCGCAACACCACCAGGCGTCGCCGGGTACCGCCCGGGGTGATCCCGGCCTCCAGCACGGCAGAGCGCAGCCGGGTCTGCACCGCGCGGGGGTGCGGATGGGCGATCGCGCGGAAACTCCAGTGTTCCTCGTCCTCGGTGGCCTCGTCGATGGTCCGGCGCAGGCGTGCGTGCAGCGCCGACGTGACGCCGGACGGGGTGTCGACATTCAGGGTGGCGCCGCTGCCGTTCTGCTCGAGCACATAGCTGCGCAGTGCCGCGTACAGCAGCGGGTACATCAGGGCGTCTTCGCGATCCGGGTCCAGCGGCGCCGCCACATCGGCCTCGGCCCTGGCCTTGGCGAAGCGCTCGTCGAAGACGGCGAGCTCGCTCGGCGTGGGAACGACCGGCCGTACGACCGGATCGGCGGCAGTGGTGACGAACTCGGCCATCTCGGTCGCCGTGTTGGCGTCGAGGCACTGGCGCACATGCTCTTCCACTCGCTGCAACAGCCGACGTGGGGTGAAGCCGGTGACTTCGGTCCGCTCGAACGCGCTCGGCAGCACGGGCCAGGTGGGATAGGGCGGCGCGAAACCGATCTCGCCGTACAGGCCACCGAGGTGCCGTTCGACGATCGCCGTGGCGACCGCGGCGCCGGGCATGGCGGTCGACAGTTCGAGCACGGTGAACCGGTCGGCGGTCGAGTTCACCGAGCGGGTCGCCAGCAATTCCCAGGAACGCGGTATGCAGGCCACCACGATGAGCGTGCGGGTGGTCTCCTCCCGCATCCGGACCAACGCGTCGGCGAGCCGGTTGGCCAGCAGATCCGCGTCGGTGTCGGCGGATTGGGCGATCACGGTGTCGATTTGATCGATCGCCAGCACAACCGGACCGGTGAGCGCGAACAGCCGGGTCAGATCGCCGAACTTCAACTGCGGGTCGCGGTGGCCGCGCCCGAATCCCCACGCCTCGACCTCGGCCGGATCGATGCCCTCGTCCAGAACCAGGAACGCGTGCCCGATATCCCGCGATCGGCCGCGACCGCGATAGAGCACCAACGCACGCAGGGTGTCCGCGCAGTCGACCGCGACCTGTTCGTCGATGGCCGCGATCCGCTCGAGGAACGTGTCGAGATCGGCGCGGCTGACCTCGAGCATGCCGCACAGGCGCATGCGCAATTCCGGCCCGCAACCGGCCCGGTCCGCCAGCGCGCCCAGCATGGGACGCAGCTGGCCACTTTCGGAGCCGAGCAGCCGGGTCACGATGCCGTGGACCGCGCCCGCCCAGAACGACATGCCGTCGACCAGCTTCGGCATGAAGAACCAGCCGTCACGCTCGTGCACATGCTGACGCAACCAGCCGAGCATGTGCGTCTTGCCGACCCCCTTCTCACCACTGAGAACCAGGCCGGTCGGTGATCCGGTCGGCCTGCGCACGGCGTTGTCGACCGCGCGGGTGATCGCCTGGATCGCCCGCGGGTGCAGACCGTCGACGTGATGGTTCAGCGGACCCCAGATCTGGTCGGGGCTCAGGACGCTGCTGAACTGGATCGACGTGAAAGCGTGGTGGTGCTCGTCGTTCACCGAGACACCTCGATCATGAGCAGATGTCGGGCCGTGCCCGCGAGCACGACAGCGGCGTCCGCGTCTTCGGCGGTGAGTGTCTTCTGGTCGGCTTCGGACCGGACGTGCACGCCCTCGCGGTGAGCGAGCAGACCCAGCGCTCGGTCGAACTCGTCCGCGGGCACCCCGTCGAGCCGGTCACGCAGGATCGCCAGCCGGACCGGGGTGCCCTTGCCGCGCGACAGCTCGGTATACGCGGACTCCACCTGGCCGGCGACATTCGGGCGGAAGACGTCGGCGAGCGTGTGCCCGGATTCGTCGAGGTGGCGGCGCAGGCCCGCGAGCACGGCATAGAGGGCGCCGCCCGCGCTGCCCGAGCGCGCGGGGCGTTCCCGGGTGAGTTCCTCGGTGCACCACACTGTTCCGCGATCGGTGAGCTCGTGCACGAAAGCTCGGCCGACCAGCGTGCTCGTGACAAGGCCGAGGTCGTTGAGGTGGCGGCGCGGCTTGCCGTCGAGCTTGATGCCCGCGACGGCGTGCAGCTCGGCGTTGGTGAGTTCGCGCGCCTCCGCCATCAGGACGAGCAGGACGAAGCGCTCGATCGCGGTCAATCGGTCGTCGGTCATAGGTGTTCGGTGTCCTTCACATCTACATCTGCGGTGGGTCGAGCACGGTGAATCCCCGTGCCGTCGATGTCATGTCGCGGGTGCGGCGATCACGGCCCGGATGCGGTGCCCTGTGCCCGGCGGGAACGACACCGATTCGTCGTTCCGCGGCGCGAATCGCGACGAGCGGACTCCCAGTTCGAACGCTGAACCTTCGGCCCCGCCGACCACATCGGCCGGTGCGATTCCGGTTCTTTCGTCGAGGTCACGCCCGAGCAGCCTGGCGAACGCTCGTTCGTCGGCGCGTGTGTGTACGGCGGTGCGGACCCGGATGTAGTCGGTGCCGAACTTCCCCTGATGATTGCGCGTGTCCAACACCTGCCCCTCGCCGCGACGACGACACTCTAGCCGTTCGCGGGACCGCGCCCGAGGGTTTTCCGCCTGTCTCGCGCGCGCGGAAATCGGCCGGGTTACGTTGGCCGGCAGGCGTTGTGGACGACCGCTCGAATCAGGTCGCCTGGCTCACCGAGGACATGTGGAAGTCGGGGATGCGCAACGGTGGCATGGCGGTGCGGGTGAACCAGTCTTTCCACTCGCGGGGGAGGGTGATCTCGGACTTGCCTGCCTCGGCGACGCGGCGCAGGAGGTCGAGGGGGCTCTCGTTGAAGCGGAAGTTGTTGACCGCGGCGGTGACCCGGCCGTCCTCGACCAGGTAGACGCCGTCGCGGGTCAGTCCGGTGAGCAGGAGGGTGGCGGGGTCGACCTCGCGGATGTACCAGAGGCAGGTCAGCAGCAGGCCGCGTTCGGTGCGGGCGATCATGTCGTCCAGCGAGGCGTCACTGCCGCCGGTGAGGAGCAGGTTCTCGCCGGGAAGGGTGGCGGGAGCGGCGAATTCGGCGGCGGTGGCGCGGGGATAGACCAGGGACTCGATCACGCCGGAACCGATCCAGTCGACGCGTTGCGCGGACAGGCCGTTGTCGAAGACCGACAGCGATTCCGACGACGACGGGGTCGCGACGAAGGGCCGGTACTCCAGGCCGCTCGCATTCGGATCGGAGTAGAGAGTCAGCGGAATGTCGCTGAGCCGCTCACCGATCCGGGTGCCGCCCGCGCGGGAGAAGGCGGTGTGGCCTTCGTGCGCGCCGCGGCCCTCCATGGTCCAGGCCAGGTAGATCATCAGGTCGGCCACGGCAGACGGGGGCAGGAGCGTCTGGTAGCGGCCTGCGGGCAGGTCGACGCGGGTGGCCGACCAGTCGAGTCGCCGGGACAGCTCGGCGAGCAGACCGGGGGTGTCGACGTCGGTGAAATCGGCGGTGCCGACACCCACCCAGGCGCTCGCGAGATCGCTGCCCTCGCCGCGCTTTCCGTTGATCTCCACCGACCCGGTGGGCTGGCTGTACCGGCGGCGGATGCCGGTGGAGGTGCCCAGCCAGGTGGTGTGCAGCTGGTGGTGGGCGAAACCGTAGAGGCGGTCGGTGCCGTCGAAACCGGTCGACAGGTCACGGGCCAGCCCGGTGAACACGTCGATCTCGGTGGCGCCGGGCGCGTGCTCCCAGGTGGCGGTGTCGTCGTGAGTGGGCTCGAGCAGCGGCATCGCGTCGCGGGCCGGGGTCGCCGTGCGGGCGGCCTCCTCGCTCGCGCGCACCACCGCCTCGATATCGGCCGGGTCGACGCTGGTGGAGCTGATGCTGCCGACGCGCGCGGCGTTCGGGCCGTCGCGGAACACCGAGATCACCGCCCAGTCCCGCGATACGGAGGAACCGTTGGTGGTCATCGAGTTACCGGCCCACCGCAGCGACGCCTCGTGGGCGTCGGTGACGATGACGATCGCCTCGTCGGCCTTCGACGCCGCCAGCGCGCGCTCGACCACCGCGCCCGCGGGAAACACACCGGTTTCGCTCACTGCCCGCCCTCCGTCCGGGTATTGAGAATATTGACCCCGCGCACCAGCACCGACGGGCAGCCGTGGCTCACCGCCGCCACCTGACCGGGCTGGGCTTTACCGCAGTTGAACGCGCCGCCGAGCTGCCAGGTACTCGGCCCGCCGAGCGCTTCCATCGCACCCCAGAAGTCGGTGGTCGTCGCCTGATAGGCGACATCGCGCAGCTGACCGTCCAGCTCCCCGTCGCGGATTCGGAAGAACCGCTGACCGGTGAACTGGAAGTTGTAGCGCTGCATATCGATCGACCACGACTTGTCGCCGACGATGTAGATGCCGTTCTCGACCCGCGAGATCAGCTCGGCGGTGGTGGTGTCGCGCTCCGGATCCGGTTGCAGCGACACATTCGCCATCCGCTGAATCGGCACGTGATGCGGGGAATCGGCATACGAGCAGCCGTTGGAACGGTCGAGCCCGAGCCGCGGGGCGAACACGCGGTCGAGCTGATAGCCGACCAGGACGCCGTCGCGCACCAGATCCCACTGCTGGCCCGCTACACCCTCGTCGTCGTACCCGACGGTGGCCAGGCCGTTGACCTGGGTGCGGTCACCGGTGACATGCATGATCGGCGTGCCGTAGCGCAGCGTGCCGAGCTTGTCGGGAGTGGCGAACGAGGTACCCGCGTAGGCCGATTCGTAGCCGATCGCCCGGTCGTATTCGGTGGCGTGACCGATGGATTCGTGAATGGTCAGCCACAGGTTGGTCGGGTCGATCACCAGATCGGTGGGACCGGCGACGACGCTGGGCGCCTTCACCTTCTCGGCCAGCCAGGTGGGCATCTGCGCGAGTTCGCCCGCCCAGTCCCAGGTTCCGTCGGCGCCGGTGACGTATTCCCAGCCGCGGCCCGCGGGTGCGGCGAGGGTGCGCATGGTCTCGAACACGCCCGACGCGGAGTCGACGGTGATCGCCTCCAGCTGCGGATGCAACCGCACCCGCTGCTGGGTGATCGAGGACCCCGCGGTGTCGGCGTAGAAGACCTGCTCCTTGACCTGCAGGACCGACGCGGTGACATGGTCGACACCGTCGGCCGCCGAGAGCCGCTCCGAATAGTCCTGCAGCAGCGCCACTTTGTCGCTGGTCGGCACCGCGAACGGGTCGAGGTCGTAGGCCGACACCCACGACACGTCCGCGTAGCGCGGCTCGTCGGCGAGCTCCACCCGCTCCCGGTTGAGCGCTCGCATGGCTGTCGCGACGGTGACCGCGCGCCGCGCCACCTCGGCGGCGATATCGGGCGTGAGCGCGGCATGGGAGGCGAAACCCCAGGTGCCGTCGACGATCACGCGCACGGCCAGACCGAGTTCGGTCGAATCGGTGACAGCCTCCACGCGCCCGTCGCGCAGGCGGATCGACTGCGTCACCAGCCGCTGCACCCGCAGATCGGCATGCTCGGCGCCGGCCGCACGGGCCGCCGAGAGCGCGGCCTCGGCCAGCGCGCGCAACCCGAGCGCCAGGAACTCCTCGTCCACTTCTCTGGAAGTCGCGGTAGTCACCCCGCCTACGCTAGCCGGTGCCCCCGACACGCGGGACCCGTGCCGAGGATTGCCCGCGCGAAATCCCGGTTCCGGCAGCGGCAACCGTGACGCGCTGACCCGATCCTCCCGCGACGCACAGCCGGGATGCCGTAGGGTGCCCGCCGTGCCGCCATCCGCCCTCCGCGATCGAAAAAGGGAACGAACCCGTCGTGCGATCCTCGTGGCCGCCGTCGACTTGTTCGAGGCCAGAGGCTATGAGGAAACGACAGTGGCCGATATCGCGGCCGAGGCCGAGGTCGGCACCCGGACCTTCTTCAACTACTTCGCCAGCAAGGAAGAACTGCTCTTCCCCGAACCCGACGAACGGGTCCGCGCGGCCGTCGCCGCCATCGCCACCAGGCGGCCGGGGGAGCGCCCGGTGGAGGTGCTGCTGCGGGCGCTGCGCGCGGCGGGCGACAACTCCGGCGAGCATCTGGTGGACGACCTGAATTCCCGCGTCGCCGCGTTGCGCGCGCGGGTCTCGCGGACCGTGCCCGCGGTGAGCGGTCGCGCCGCGCACGCCCAGCTCCTCGCCCAGCGCGAGATCGCCAGGCAACTGCACAGCGCGTTCCCGCACGAACTCGACGAGGTCGGCGCCGCGGCACTGGTCGGCGCGGTCGTCGGCGCGGTGTCGGGTGCGCTGACGGTGCTGTTCCAGCAGCCCCAGCACGGCATCGACGACGGCGAACGCCTGCACCGCAAGATCCACGAGACCACCTCGCGGGTGCTGCAGCCCTGGCTCGCCGCGTCGGCACCGGCCGAACCGGCGCGCTAACCGAACTGCTGCCAGCCCAACCGGATCACCATCACCACCACCACGACGAGCAACACGATCCGCACGAAACCCGCGCCCTTGGCCAGCGCCATCCGCGAGCCGATCAGTGCGCCCGCCACATTCGCGACCGCCATACCCGCACCGAGGCCCCACAGGATGTGCCCGGTCGCGCCGAGGAACAGCAGCGCGCCCACATTCGATCCGCAGTTGATCACCTTCGCCATGGCCGCCGCGCGCACGAACTCCGTGCCGAGCAGCGTCGCGAACGTGATGATCAGGAACGTGCCGGTGCCGGGACCGAGCAAGCCGTCGTAGAGGCCGATCAGGCCTGCCGCCAGCGCCACCACCAGGATCACCTTGCGCCGGGTCGGCGGATGGGTGGCCATCGTCATGCCGACCGACGGGCGCACCGTCACGAACACCGCCACCGCGACCAGCACCACCATCACCAGCGGAATGAACAGGTCGCGGTCGATCAGCGACACCGCCGCGGCACCGCACGCCGCGGTGACGGCGGCGATCACCGCACCGGGGATCAGCACCTTCCACTGCATCGGCACCCGGCGCGCGAAGGTCACCACCGCGGTCGCCGTGCCCGACAGCGCGGCCAGCTTGTTCGTGCCGAGCGCCGTCTGCGGGGCGATACCGGGCGCGACCAGGAACAGCGTCGGCAGGATGATCAAGCCGCCGCCGCCGACCACCGCGTCGACCCAGCCCGCCGCGGCCGCGGCCACCAGCAGAACCGCCCAGTCTCCTAGTTGCACGCGTCCAGGCAATCAAGATCACGCGCGGAAAGCCAACCGGGCCCACGTCCGCGGACGGTTTCCCCACCTGCGGCGATTAGGCTGGCCCGGTGCGCCGGTTCAGCTTGTGGCTCCGCGGCCGACCCATCGTCGCCGATTCCCTTCTCGCGGCCTTCCTGCTGGTGCTGGACGCGCTCGGCGTGGGCAACGAACACCACAAGGCCTCCTACCTGGTGTTTTCGGTACTGCTGCCGTTGCCGCTGATCCTGCGCCGGATCTATCCGCGGGCGATGGCCGCGGTGATGTTCGGGCTCTCGGTGCTGTGCACGTTGGTGGGGTACCTGGTCGGTGACGACACCTCGGGGCACGTCGCGCTGATCGGGCTCGGGGTGATGCTCTACACCCTGGTCGCCTACGTCGGCAGGCGGGACGGGCTGATCTACCTCGTCTGTCTGGCCGTCGATCTGGGGCTCTCGCTGGCGATCCTGAGTGAACCGGTCGGTGGTGACATCGCGCTCGTCTTCGTGATCTACGCGCTGTGCTGGACGCTGGCCGAGTTCAACGGCGCCCGCCACGCTTACGACGCCGAGGTCGCTGCGCGGCTGGCCGTCGCCGACTACGACAAGGAACGCCGCGCCCACGAGGCCGTCGCCGCCGAACGCACCCGCATCGCCCGCGAACTGCACGACGTGGTCGCGCACGCGGTGAGCGTCATCATCGTGCAGGCCGACGGCGCCAAATATGCCCTGCGCCAGGACCCGGACACCGCCGAACGCGCCCTGGCGGCCATCGCGGGCACCGGTCGCGAAGCGCTGCGCGAACTGCGCCGCACCGTCGCGCTGCTGCGCACCGAGCACGCGCCGGAACTGCTCCCGCAGCACGGCAGCGCCGGGATCGCGCGGCTGGCCGAGATGATGCGCGACGCGGGCCTTGCCGTCGAACTCGAACTGACCGGGGAACTCGACGACATCACGCCCGAGGTGAGCCTGGGTGTGCACCGGATCGTGCAGGAATCGCTGACCAACACGCTGCGCCACGCGGGATCGAGCCCGAAGGCGACGGTGCGGGTGCAGCGGCGCGAGGACGACATCCTGATCGAGGTCACCGACAGCGGCGGTGTCCCCGTGCAGGAACCGGGCATCCCCGGCACCGGCATGGGCCTGGTCGGCATGCGCGAACGGGTCGCCGTGCTCGGCGGAACGCTGTCCGCGGGCCGGACCGACGACGGCCGCTGGCGGGTGCGGGCCACCCTCCCGCTGCGCGCCGAAACCGAGTGATTCGCCCGCTATGGTTGGGAAATGCCGATCAGCGTGCTCGTGGTGGACGATCAGGAACTCATGCGGATGGGCCTGAAGATGGTGCTCGGGGCGCACCCCGACATCGAGGTCGTCGGTGAAGCGGGCAACGGGGACGAAGCGGTGCGGCGCGCGACCGAGCTGCGCCCCGACGTGGTGCTGATGGACGTGCGCATGCCGGTCGTCGACGGTGTCACCGCCACCGGCCGGATCGTCGCCGCGGGCGACGGCATCCGCGTGCTCGTGATGACCACCTTCGACCTCGACGAACACGCCCTCGGCGCACTACGCGCCGGCGCGAGCGGGTTCCTGCTCAAGGACACCCCGCCCGAGGACCTCGTCTCCGCCATCCGCAGCGTCGCCGCGGGCGACGCGGTGGTCTCCCCGAAGGTCACCAAGCGCCTGCTCGACCGGCTCGTCGCCGAGGACCCGGCCGGTCTGCGCGACCCCGGCGTGCTCGACGTCCTGACCGCCCGCGAACGCGAGGTGCTCGAGCAGATCGCCGCGGGCCGCTCCAACGCCGAGATCGCGGCGGCCCTGTTCCTGTCCGAGGCGACGGTGAAGACGCATGTCGGCCGGGTGCTCACCAAACTCGGGCTGCGCGACCGGGTGCAGGCGGTGGTGCTGGCCTACGAGACCGGACTGGTGCGCCCGGGTGGCTGAGGCGGCCGGGAGAAAAATCGGACGCTCGCGCGTTGGACAGAGAGATCGTCCGAAAGGATCGCCATGACCGCCCTGCTGTTCGTGCTCTACCTCGTCGTCGAGATCGCCGCCTTCGTCGGCCTCGCCCAGCTGATCGGTGCGGGCTGGGCGCTGTTCGCGTTGATCGCCGTGTCCGGCGTCGGCCTGCTGCTGCTCGGGGCGCAGGGCAGGCGGGTGTTCGACCGGTTCCGCCGGGCCTCCCGCGGCGAGGTCACCGCCGAGAGCGCGGTCGCCGACGGGCTGCTCGTCGCCACCGGATCGGTGCTGCTGTTCGTGCCAGGGCTGGTCACCGGCGTGATCGGGCTGCTGGCCCTGTTCCCGCCGACCAGGGCACTGCTGCGGCCGGTGCTGGAGAAGCTCGGCACCCGGCGCTTCGGCCCGCTGCCGTCGTTCGCGCCGTCGCCGTATCGCGGGATGGTGGTCGACGCCGACAGCGGCGACGTGGTCGACGGTGTCGTCGTCGGACAGTGGTACGACGACGGGCACGCCACCGGCCCGCGCGCGCTCGGGACCGCTCGCGCCGATGACGCCACCCCGTGGCGGTGAACGGTCTACAGTGTGCCGATGGCCACCGAACAGATCACCGTCACGGTGAGCGCGGAACTGGCCGACGCGGTACGTAGGGCGAGTACCGCTGCCGGACAGTCCATGTCGGATTTCACGGTCGCCGCGTGGCGACTCGAGCTGATCGCCGTCGACACCGGCGGACACACCCCCGCGGGGCTCCGCGACGCCGACGTCCGCGCCGTGCTGTCCCTGCCGACCTGACGATCGGCCGATACGGCAGACTGGGGCACCGTGAGTACCCAGTTGCTGATCGGCGGTCGTTTCTACAGTTCCAGCTCCCCGGACGCGACCGCGATGGCGGTCACCGACGGCACCGTGGTCTGGCTCGGCGCCGAAGCGCCAGGCCGGGCGATGCACCCCGGCGCGGAGATCGTCGACCTCGACGGCGCCTTCGTCGCGCCCGCGTTCGTCGACCCGCACGTGCACGTCACCGCGCTGGGCCTGCAACTGACCGGACTCGACGTCAGCGGCACCGCGTCGCTGACCGACCTGCTCGCCGCGCTGCGCGCGCACGCCACCGCACAGCCGGACGGGGTGATCATCGGCGAGGGTTGGGACGACACCGCGTGGCCCGAACAGCGGCCGCCGAGCGTCGCCGAACTCGACGAGGCGGCCGGTCCGGGCAGGCTCGTCTACCTCGCGCGCGTCGACGCGCACTCGGCCGTCGCCTCCTCGGCGCTGCTCGACGCGGCTGGGGAACTCGGCGACGGCTACCGCCGCGGCGAACCGCTGCGCGCCGACGCCCACCACCGGGTGCGGTCCGTCGCGCTCGCGGAACTCGGTCGCGCAGACCGTGATCGGGCCCGCGCCGCCGCCCTCGACGCGGCCGCCGCCCACGGCATCGTCGCCGTCCACGAATGCGCGGGCCCCGACGTCTCCGGCCGCGACGACGTCCGCGAGCTCCTCGCCTTCGAGCACGGCGTCGCGGTGCGCGCCTACTGGGGCCAAGCCGTGCGCACCGCCGGCGAAGCCCGCGCGCTGATCGACGAACTCGGCGTGGCCGCCCTCGGCGGTGACCTGTTCGTCGACGGCTCGCTCGGCTCGCACACCGCGCTGCTGCGCGCGCCGTATGCCGACGCGAGCGGCTGCGGTAAGAACTTCCTCGACGCCGAAACCGTCACCGCGCACATCCGCGCCTGCACCGAAGCCGGTGTGCAGGCAGGCTTCCACGCGATCGGTGACGCCGCCATGGACATCGTGGTCGCCGGATTCGCCGCGGTCGCCGCCGAACTCGGCGGACCGGCGGTCGCCGCGCGCGGGCACCGGGTCGAACACGCCGAGATGACCGACGCCGCCGCGATCGAGCAGCTCGCCGCCCTCGGCGTGATCCTGTCCGTGCAGCCCGGATTCGACGCCGCCTGGGGCGGACCCGACGGCATGTACGCGACCCGCCTCGGCGCCGAGCGCGCCGCGGGCTTGAATCCGTTCTCGGCCATGGCCGCCGCGGGCATCTCCCTGGCCATCGGCTCGGACGCGCCGGTCACCTCGCTGAACCCGTGGCAACAGGTGCGGGCCGCGGTCCACCACCGGACCCCCGGCCACGGACTGTCCCCGCGCGCCGCCTTCGCGGCGGCCACCCGCGGGGCCTGGCGGGCGGGCGGCGTGCGCGACGGTGTCGCAGGCACATTGGTGCCGGGCGCGCCTGCCTCGTATGCCGTGTGGGACGCCGGTGACCTCGTCGTCGCGGCGGCCGCCGACACGGTGCAGCGCTGGTCCACCGATCCGCGCTCGCGGGTGCCCGGCCTGCCGCGCCTCGATCCCGGCGCCGACCTGCCGACCTGCCTGCGCACCGTGCGCAACGGCGCCACGATCTACACCGCCTGAGGACATGATGATCCACCCCGCCACCGAACCAGGGCCCGACGCCGTGACCGCCGACGCGGCGGCCGCGCCCGCGACCTCGGCGGGCGGTCGCGGGTACGGCGTGCTGCTGCGGATGCTCGCGGCCACCGCGGGCGGCCTGCTGCTGTTCGGCAGCTTTCCGCCACGGCCGTGGTGGTTCCTGGCCCCGGTCGCCATCGCCCTGCTCACCGTGGCGGTGCGCGGACCCGGCACACTGCGGGCCGGTTTCGGGTACGGATTCCTCGGCGGCCTGGGATTCTTCGTGCCGCTGCTGCCGTGGACCGGCATCTACGTCGGACCGCTGCCCTGGCTGGCGCTCTCGACGACCTGCGCGGTCTTCCTCGGCCTCTGGGGTGTCCTCGCCCGGTGGCTGAGCGCGCTGCCCGGCTGGCCGTTCTGGCTCGCCATCGCCTGGACGGCGACCGAGTGGGTGCGGTCGAGCTTCCCCTTCGGTGGATTCCCGTGGGGCCGAATCGCTTTCGGTCAGGCCGACGGCTGGTACCTGCCGCTGGCCGCCTATGGCGGCGCCCCGCTGATCGGCTTCGCCGTCGCCCTGACCGGCACCGGCCTGGCGGCGCTCGCCCTGCGCGTTCTCGCGCGGGCGCGCACACCCGCGCCGCGCGTGACGGGCCGGGCGACGCGGATCGGATTTGCCACGGCGGCAGTCACTGTGGCTATCATGCCCCTCACCGGAGTGATCCTCCGGCCGACGCTGCCCGCTCCGGACGAAGGCCACCGGTCGATCACGGTCGCCGCGATCCAGGGCAGCGTGCCGCGGCTCGGCCTCGAGTTCAACGCCCAGCGCCGCGCCGTGCTGGACAACCACGTCCGGCGCACCGAGGAGCTCGCCGCCGCCGTCGACCGCGGGGAGGCGGTCCGGCCCGACGTCGTCATCTGGCCGGAGAACTCCTCCGATATCGACCCACTGCGCAATGCCGACGCCGCCGCCGAGATCACCGAGGCCTCGCAGCGGATCGGCGCGCCGATCCTGGTCGGCGCGGTCCTGGTGAACGGTGACCGCACGACAACGAACTCGGTGATGGTGTGGAACGGCGCGGCGGGACCGCAAGACCGGCACGACAAGAAAATCATCCAGCCTTTCGGCGAATACCTGCCGATGCGTAGTTTCTTCCGTTTGTTCTCGTCCTACGCCGACCAAGCCGGACATTTCGTGCCGGGCAATGGTGACGGTTCGGTCACGGCGGCCGGCGTGCGGATCGGGGTGGCGACCTGTTACGAGGTGGCCTTCGATCGCGCATTCCGGCAATCGATGGCCGCCGGCGCGGAACTGCTGACCGTGCCGACCAACAACGCCACCTTCGGCGAGAGCGAGATGACCTACCAGCAACTCGCCATGTCCAGGGTGCGGGCAGTCGAACACGGCCGGGCGCTGGTGGTGGCGGCGACCACCGGTGTCAGCGCGATCATCACCGCGGATGGCGCGATCGCACAGCAGAGCGCGCAACTCGCACCCGCCGCGCTCGTCGCCCAGCTACCATTGCGCGACACGACGACGATCGCGACGCGAATCGGCGCGGCGCCCGAACTGGTGTCCGTTATTCTGACCGCGATCGGCGCGGCGCTGATGTTTTTCCGGCGCCGGCGAGCGAATCAGGCGCAGGCTCTGCGGAACTCACAGAATTCTGAATAAGCGGTTTGTTTCAACCCGGGGGTGGCGGCCGAATGCGGCCGCTCAGGGGTCCGACGCGTTCAGCTTGAAAACAAATCAAGATCGGTAGCCATCCGGCCGCCGCAGTACTCCGAATCAATGGGCGTGGATAGCCACGCCCTGGTGCCGTCGCGCGCCCGGGCGAAGCTCGGGGAGTTGTGACACAAAGGCAGAACGGAGTGCTTGATGAGTTCATTGGCCACCGACCGCGTCAGTTCAAGCGTCACCGACGACGATCCGGGCCAGCCGTTCGCTCTCTCGCCCGGTCAGACGGCCCTGTGGTATGCGCAACGGATCCGGCCCGATATTCCGCTCACCATCGCCCACTACGTCGAGCTGCACGGTGATCTCGACCCGGGCAGACTGCTGCACGCGATCGAGCGCTTCGGCGCGGAATCCCAGGTGGGACACGTGCGCCTACTCGAGATAGACGGGGTGCCGCACCAACGGGTGGACATGGCATGGCGGCCGGGCTGGGGCCGGATCGACCTGCGCGGTGAGCCCGACCCGCGGGCGGCCGCGCTGCGCTGGATGAACGAGCAAGCCAGCACGCCGTTCGATATGGAGCGCGAACCGCTCACCACCAATGTCGTATTGCGAATCGGTGACGAAGACTGGTTCTGGTACGAACGCGCACACCACATCGTTATCGACGGTTACGGTGCGATGAACGCGCTCTCGCGCGCGGCCGAGATCTACACCGCCATCGGCGAAGAGCGCGAACCGTCGGTCTCCCGCGCCGCCGCGCTGGTCGACCTCTACGCCGACGAATCCCGCTACCGCGAGTCCAGCCGGTTCCGCGCCGACCGCGAATACTGGATGGAACAGCTCGCCGGCGTCGGCGAGCCGATGACGCTGTCCTCGGTCACCGCCACCGGCGACACCCACGACCCGGGCAGGCACCGGGCCGCCGGTGTCCTCGGCCCCGACGTCGACGACCTGCTCACCGAGGCGATCGCCGCGCACGGTTCGGCCAACTCCGCGCTCATCGTCGCGGCGCTGGCGGCCTATGTCCGCACGGTCACCGGCGACTCGGATGTCGTGCTGAGCCTGCCCGTTTCGGCCCGCACCACGGTGGCGCTGCGCCGCTCGGCGGGTGTGGTGTCGAACGTGGTGCCGCTGCGCGTGCGGTTCGACGAGCACACCACCGTCGCCGACGTCGTGCGCCAGACCGAACTGCAGATCACCGGCGCGCTACGCCACCAGCGCTACCGCTCCGACGACATCCGGCGCGACTGCGGTTACTCCCGCGACGCCCGCGGCTTCTTCGGGCCGATGGTCAACATCATGCTGTTCCACGACGAGCTGAAGTTCGGTGACATCACGGGACAGCTGAACGTGCTCGCGACGGGCCCCGTCGAGGACCTCTCGATCAACATCTACAACGGTGACGGCGGCCGCACCCATCTCGACTTCGAAGCCAACCCCAAGCTCTACGGCGAAGCCGAAGTCACCGCCCACCACGGCCGCTACCTCGACTTCCTCGCCCGCTTCCTGGCCGCCGAGCCGACCACGCCCGCCCGCGAATTGACGGCGATCACCGACGCCGAGCAGGACAGGGTCCTGCGGGAATGGAACGCCACCGAGATGCCGGTGCCGACCGGCACGCTGGTGTCGCTGTTCACCGACCAGGTGCGCCGCAGCCCGCACGCCGTCGCACTCGAATTCGGTGGCAGCGCCGTCGGATACGCCGAGCTCGACGATCGGGTGAACCAGCTGGCGCGCGAGCTCATCGCCCGCGGCGCCGGTCCGGAGACCACGGTCGGGGTGTACCTGCACCGCAGCATCGAGATGGTCGTCGGCATGTACGCGGTGCTGGCCACCGGCGCCGCGTACCTGCCGCTCGACCCCGAACACCCGGCCGACCGGATCGACGCCGTGGTGGCGCAGGCCCGTCCGGTCTGCGTGCTCACCGCGGCGCGCGACAGGGTGCGGCTGCCCGGCGGCGTCGAGCGGGTCGATCTGGACACCCTCGATGTCAGCGGGCGCGACGTCGCGCCGATCACCGACGCCGACCGGCTCGCGCCGCTGCGGCCCGAGCAGCTCGCCTACGTCATCTTCACCTCCGGCTCGACCGGTAAGCCGAAGGGCGTCGGTGTCACGCACGCCGCGATCGTCAACCGGTTGCGCTGGATGCAGGCCGAATATCCGCTCGACCACACCGATGCGGTCCTGCAGAAGACCCCCGCCACCTTCGACGTGTCGGTGTGGGAGTTCTTCTGGCCGTTGCAGGTGGGCGCCCGCCTGGTGATCGCCGCGCCCGACGGGCACCGCGATCCGGCCTACCTGGCGCGGATCATCACCGAGAAGTCCATCACCACAGCGCATTTCGTGCCATCGATGCTGTCGCTGTTCGTCACCGACCCGCGGGTGGCGGGTGGTGCCGGGCTGCGGCGCGTGTTCTGCAGCGGTGAGGCGCTGCCCGGCGCCACCGTCGCCGATTTCCATGCCGCGCTGCACGGACCGTCCGGCGGGCCCGAGCTGCACAACCTGTACGGCCCCACCGAGGCCGCGGTCGACGTCACCTACTGGCCGTGCCCGGCCGGGGCCACCACGGTGCCGATCGGCTCCCCGGTGTGGAACACCCAGACCTACGTCCTGGACGCACAGTTGCGGCCGGTCCCGCCCGGAGTCGTCGGTGAGCTGTACCTGGCCGGCGCGCAGCTGGCCCGCGGCTACCTCGGCCGTCCCGACCTGACCGCCGACCGGTTCGTCGCCAATCCGTTCACCCCGGGTGAGCGCATGTACCGCACCGGCGACCTGGCGCGCTGGCAGCTCGACGGCGCCGTGCTGGAATACCTGGGGCGCACCGACTTCCAGGTGAAGGTCCGCGGCCTGCGGATCGAGCTCGGCGAGGTCGAGTCCGCGCTGCTGGCCCAGGGCAACGTCGCCCGCGCGGTCTGCGTGGCGCGGGGCGGTCGCACCGGTGACGACGAACTCGTCGCGTACGTGGTCGCCGGGCCGGGTAGTTCGGCGCTCGAGCCCGCCGTGCTGCTGTCGGGGCTGCGGCGCAGTCTGCCGTCCTACATGGTGCCCTCGGCACTGGTCGTGCTCGACGAGCTGCCGTTGAGCGCCAACGGCAAGGTCGACCGCAAGGCGCTGCCCGCGCCCGCCCTCGGGGTGCGGCTCACCACCGGCGCCGCCGCACCGCAGACCCGGGTGGAATGCGCGCTCGCCGAGATCTTCACCGAGGTGCTCGCGCTCGACGGCACCGCGATCGGCGTCGAGGACAGCTTCTTCGATCTCGGCGGCAACTCGCTGGTCGCGGCCCGCGCGGTCGCCAGGATCAACACCACCCTGAACGCGAACCTGACCATCCGGGAGCTGTTCGAGACCTCGACCATCGCGGCGCTGGCCGGCTACCTCGGCACGCGCCGGTCCGAGTCCTCGACGCCGAAGCTGGTTCCGGCGGTGCGGCCCGAACGGGTGCCGCTGTCGCTGGCCCAGCAGCGGCTGTGGATCCTCAACCGGTTCGCCGAGCACGCCGCGGCCTACAACATGCCGCTGGCCCTGCGGCTCACCGGGCGACTCGACCTGGCCGCGCTGCGCGCGGGGCTGCGCGACGTGCTCGATCGCCACGAGAGCCTGCGCACCAGCTTCCCCGCGGGTCCGGACGGTGCCTACCAGCTGATCCACCCGGCTGCCGCGGTGGAACCGACACTGGAGCCGGTCGACGTGATCGCCGCCGATCTCACCGGCCTGGTCGCCGAGGTGACCGGGCGCGGCTTCGATCTGCGCACCGAAACCCCGCTGCGGGTCGCGCTGTACCGGGTCGGCGCCGACGACCACGTGCTGCTGGTGGTGCTGCACCACATCTGCGGTGACGGCTGGTCGGTCGCCCCGCTGGCCAGGGACCTGATGGTCGCGGTCGCCGCCCGCGCCGAGGGCGGCGCGCCGCAGTGGACACCGCTGCCGGTGCAGTACGCCGATTTCGCGCTGTGGCAGCGGGAACTGCTCGGCGACGAGGAGGACCCGGAGTCGCCGCTGGGCAAGCAGCTCGGCCACTGGGGCGAGGCACTGGCCGGCCTGCCCGATCAGCTCGACCTGCCGCTGGACCGGCCACGGCCACTGCGGCGCGGCACCCGCGGCGACACGGTGGCCTTCACCGTCGACGCCGAGACCCGCCGTGCCGCAAGCGAACTCGCGAACCGTCGCGGGGTCAGCATGTTCATGGTGCTGCACGCCGCGCTCGCGACCCTGCTGGCCCGGCTGTGCGGGAGCACCGACATCGCCATCGGCACGCCCATCGCGGGCCGCTCCGACCCCGGCCTCGACGACCTCGTCGGCATGTTCGTCAACACGCTGGTGTTGCGCACCGACGTCGACCTCGCCGCCGGTTTCGACCGGATGCTCGATCAGGTCCGCGAGACCGACCTCAACGCCTTCGCCAACCCCGACGTGCCGTTCGAGCGGCTCGTCGAACTGGTGAACCCGGATCGCTCGACCTCGCGGCATCCGCTGTTCCAGGTGATGCTGTCCTACGACCGCACCCCCGAACTGCGCGTCGAATTGCCCGGTGTCGCGGCCGAACTGGTGCCGGTCGAGACCGGCGTCGCCAAGTTCGACCTGCAGCTCGAGGTCCGCGACCAGCACGCCGACGGGCCGCTGCACGCCGAATTCGGTTTCGCCACCGATGTTTTCGATCGCTCGACGGTGGAGGCGATCGCCCGCCGGTTCACCATGCTGCTGGCCGCCATGGTCGCCGACCCGGCGACGCCAGCCGGTGACCTCGCGCTACTCGACCGCCGCGAGACCGCACGGCTGGTACCCGTCGCGGGCGCGCCGGCCGAACCGGCGGGGACGCTGGCCCGCCTGCTCGGGGAGACCGCGCAGCGGCTGCCCGACGCCGTCGCCGTGCGCTACCTCGGCTTCGACACCACCTATCGCGAGCTCGACGAGCGCTCGAACCGGCTGGCGCGCAGCCTGATCGCGCACGGCGCCGGTCCGGAAGCGGTGGTGGCGGTCGCGCTGCCGCGCAGCCTGGAATCGATCGTCGCCATCTGGGCGGTGGCCAAGTCCGGCGCGGCCTACGTGCCCGTCGACCCGGCCTACCCGGCGGAGCGCATCGCGCACATGATCGGCGATTCCGGTGCGGTCCTCGGGCTCACGCTGCCCGAACATCTCGCCGCGCTGCCCACCACGACCGGCAAGCACCGCAAGGCGCCGGAATGGCTGGTCTTCGGCACCGCCGAGTTCGAGGCCGACTGCGCCGGCCGCTCGGCCACCTCGCTGACAGACACCGACCGCAGGCACCCGATGCGGGCCGGTCAGCCCGCGTACCTGATCTACACCTCCGGTTCCACCGGTACGCCGAAGGCCGTCGTCGTCACCCACGCGGGCATCGCCTCGCTCGCCAGCGAGCAGACGCAGCTGTTCAAGGTGACCGATGCGGCCAGGACCATGCACTTCTCGTCGCCGAGCTTCGACGCCTCGGTGCTGGAACTGCTGCTCGGTTTCGCCGCGGGCGCGACCATCGTGGTGGCCCCCGCCGACCTGTACGGCGGCACGGAACTGGCCGGTTTCCTGCGGTCGGAGCGGATCACCCACGCGTTCATCACCCCGGCCGCGCTGGCCACCGTGCCCGCCGGTGACTTCCCCGATCTGGGCACGGTCATCGTCGGTGGCGATGCCTGCTCCGACGCGCTCGTCGACACGTGGGCGTCGAAGTACCGGATGCACAACATGTATGGCCCGTCGGAGGCGACCGTCGCCGTCACCGCGAGTGCGGCCATGCTCGCGGGGGAGCCGGCTCCACTGGGCGCGCCGGTGCGTGGCATGCGGCTGTTCGTGCTCGACCGCCGCCTGCACCCGGTGCCGCCGGGCACACCCGGCGAGCTGTACGTCTCGGGACCTGGTGTGGCCCGCGGCTACCTCGGCAAGCTCGCGCTCACCGCGCAGCGGTTCGTGGCCAACCCGCACGGCCGGGTCGGCGAACGCATGTACCGCACCGGCGATCTCGTCGTCGCCGATCCCACCGGCCGGTTGCGGTTCCTCGGCCGCGCCGACGACCAGATCAAGATCCGCGGCTTCCGCGTCGAACTGCGCGAGATCGACCACGTCCTGCGCGAGCACCCCGGGGTGCAGTCGGCGCTGACCATCGTGCACGTCGACGAGCAGGGCCAGCAGCGGCTCGCGTCCTACGTGACCACCCACCGTCCGGTTGTTCCGGCCGACGTCCTGGCCACTGCGCGTGGCAGGCTGCCCGGGTACATGGTGCCCGCGGCCGTCGTCGTGCTCGACCAGATGCCGGTGACCCCGGCGGGCAAGCTGGACCGAAAGTCCTTGCCCGCACCGGAATTCGCCGTCACCGCGGGTACCCGCGCGCCGCGTACCCATCTGGAGATGCGGGTCGCCGCGGTGTTCCACCAGATCCTCGGTCGCCCGGTGCCGGGTGCGGAGGACAGCTTCTTCGAGATCGGCGGCAACTCGCTGCTGGCCACCCGGCTGGCGGCCGCGCTACACGCGGACTTCAGTGTCGACCTGCCGGTGCGGCAGATCTTCGAGGCGCCGACCGTGGCCGGCATCGCCCAGCTGATCACGGAAGCGCCCCGGACGCAGCGGGTGGCGCTGGCGGTACACACCCCACGCCCGGGACGCATACCACTGTCGCTGCCGCAGCAGCGGCTGTGGTTCCTCAACAGATTGTCCCCCGAATCGAGCGCCTACAACATCGCTTTCGTCTTGCGAATCGGCGGAGATCTGAACCTCGGCGCCCTGCGCGCCGCCCTCACCGATCTGGTGGAGCGGCACGAGGTGCTGCGCACGGTCTTCCCTGAGGACCTCTCCGGCGCCCAGCAGGTGGTCCTGCCGATCACCCAGACGGTTCCCACGATCGAGGTCGTCGACAGCGATCCCGAGCAGGCACACGCCTCGCTGACCGAGCTGGCGCGCAAGGGCTTCGACCTGACCAGGGAGACGCCGCTGCGCATCCAGCTGCTGCGGGTCGCGCCCGGCGAGTACCGCCTCGGGGTGATCGTGCATCACATCGCCGCCGACGGCTGGTCGCTCGGCCCGCTGACCAGGGACCTGGCGCTGTCGTACGTGGCCAGGTGCGGTGGCACCGCGCCGCTGCGCGCGCCGCTGCCGGTGCAGTACGCCGACTTCAGCCTGTGGCAGCGCGCCGTGCTCGGCGTGGAGGACGATCCGGACAGCATCGCCGCCACCCAGCTCGCGCACTGGCGTGAAGCCCTGGCCGAACTGCCCGACGAGCTGCCGTTGCCGTTCGACCGGCCGCGCCCGCTCGACCCCACCGGCGTGGCGGGCAGTGTGGGATGCGAGGTTTCGGCTCCGCTGCAGAAGGCCATGCACGAATTGGCGGCCCACACCGGCGTGAGTCTGTTCATGGTGGTGCGCTCGGCGCTGGGTGTGCTGCTGCGCAGCGTCACCGGCGGCCGCGACATTCCCCTCGGTACCCCGGTGGCCGGACGCACCGACATCCAGCTCGACGACCTGGTCGGCATGTTCGTCAACACCCTCGTCCTGCGCTCGGACGTGGATCCCGGCCGCAGCTTCGTCGACCTGCTGCACGCCGACCGCGATGACGAACTGGCCGCGATCGCCAATGCCGACCTGCCGTTCGAACGGGTCGTCGACCCGCTCGGCCGCGCCAGCACGGCGCGCAAC
>NZ_JBHXMY010000008.1:23771-31955 GCF_042720195.1 Nocardia sp. NPDC058497
CGTGAGCCCCCGCGCGGTGTTCCCGCCGGGCTGCTCGCTCGCGGTGGGTCGGAGTTGTTTCTCCGGGACCGCCCTCCGGGGCGGCCGCGACAGCAGGGCGAGCAACCGGCACCCGCTGTTCCAGGTCGCGCTGAGCATGCAGGACGACCCGGCGCCGGAGCTGGAACTGCCGGGTCTGCGCCTGGCCGCCGACGAACTCGACATCGCGCGTGCCAAGTTCGATCTCGAACTGCGGGTGGCGCCCGCCGAGGGTGGCGGTCTCCGGTTCGACTTCGTGTACGCCGCCGAGATGTTCGACGCCGCCACCATCGAGACCCTCGCGGAACGTTTCGTGCTGATCCTCACCCAGGCGACCGCCGACCCGGAGCAGCTGGTGTGCGAGATCGAGGCACTCACCGTCGCCGAGCACCGTGCCCTGGTGCCCGCGCAGGGGCCTGCCCCGGTGACGCCGGTCGTGCTGGCCGACATCGTCGAACGCGCGGCCACCAAGTTCGCGCATCGGCCTGCCCTGCGCTGGTTCGCCGGCGGCAGCGTCGACGGTGCGGTGGGGGAGCTCGACTACGACGAGGTCGGCTTCCGGGCACACCGGCTCGGCCGGGCGCTGATCGCGCGTGGCATCGGCACCGGTGACCGGGTCGTCGTCGGCCTGACCCGTGGATTGGACTGCGCGCTGGCCATTTTCGGCGTCGCGTCCAGCGGCGCGGCCTTCGTGCCGGTCGACCCGCGGTACCCCGCCGACCGGGTCCGGCACATGCTCACCGACTCGGGTGCCCGCGCGGTGCTCACCACCACAGCGGATGTCGAGGCACTGCGCGAGGCGGCCGGTCCGCTCGACACCCAGTGGCTGCTGGTCGACGACGCCGACCTGCAGGCCGAACTCACGGGCTACGACAGCGTTCCGATCACCGATGCCGAGCGGATCCGCCCGGTGCGCCCCGCCGACACGGCCTATCAGATCTACACCTCGGGCTCGACCGGTCTGCCGAAGGGCGTGGCGGTCACCCACAGTGGTCTGGTCAGCCTCGCGGTCGACCTGCAGGAGCGGACGGGTCTCGACCGCTTCGCTCGCACGTTCTTCTTCTCGACTCCCAGCTTCGACGTCTCCGTCCTCGACATGCTGCTGGCGGTCTGGTCGGGCGCCGAGATGGTGATCGGGCCGATCGACATCTACGGCGGCGACGAGCTCGGCGCGCTGCTCGACCGGGAGGACATCACCCACACCTTCCTGACGCCTGCCGTGCTGGCCTCGATCGATGCCACCCGCTGGCCGCTGCCGCGTTTGCGCGCGCTCATGGCCGGTGGCGAGGCGGTGCCGCCCGATCTGGTGGCGAGCTGGGCGCCGGGCAGGCGTTTCGTCAACGCCTACGGTCCCACCGAAGCCACCGTCATCGCCGCGATGTCGGAGATGCGGGTGGGTGTGCCGGTGGCCATCGGCACGCCGGTGCGTGGCGCGCGGGCCCTGGTCCTGGACGAGCGGTTGCGGCCGGTCGTCACCGGGGTGCCGGGTGAGCTCTACCTCGGCGGGCCCGGCATCGCCCAGGGCTACCACGAGCGCTTCGGCCTCACCGCGGGCCGTTTCGTCGCCGACCCGGCCGGGCCCGCGGGTACCCGGATGTACCGCACCGGTGACGTCGTGCGGTGGACCGCCGACGGCGAACTGGAATACCTCGGCCGCAGCGACCACCAGGTCAAGGTGCGCGGTTTCCGGATCGAACTCGGCGAGATCAGCGCGGTGCTCGGCAGTCACCCGGATGTCCGGTTCGCGCACACCGAGGTCCGGCGGATCTCCGGCGACGACCGGATCGTCGCCTGGGTGCAGCTCGCCGACGGGATTGAGCCGACGCAACTGGCCGCCGTCCGCGACCACGCGGCGGCCCGGCTGGCCGGGCACATGGTGCCCGCGTCGCTGACCCTGCTCGATCGCGTGCCGCTCACGCCGATCGGCAAGCTCGACCGCGGCGCACTGCCGGAACCGGAATTCACCGTGGCCGCGGGCCGGGCGCCGCAGACCGCCTCCGAACGGCTGGTCGCCCAGGTCTTCACCGACCTGGTCGGCACCCCGTCGATCTCCGCCACCGACAGCTTCTTCGACATCGGCGGCAACTCGCTGCTCGCGACCCAGCTGGTGGCACGGCTGGCCGCGGCCAGCAATGTGCGGCTGGAGGTGCGGACCGTGTTCGCCGCGCCGACCGTCGAAGAACTCGCCGCGCTCATCGAGTCAGGGCCGTCCGGTGACGAAGGCCGCCCCGACCTGGTGAAGCAGCAACGCCCGGAACGGATTCCGCTGTCCGCGGCGCAGCGCAGGCTGTGGTTCCTCAACCGGTTCAACGCGAGCACGCAGGGCGAGAGCCAGTCGGCGGGCGCCTACAACATCCCGGTCGTGCTGCGCCTGCACGGCCCGATCGACCTGGATGCACTCATTGCCGCTTTGCACACGGTGCAACGTCGGCACGAGACGCTGCGCACGGTGTTCCCGGAGAGCTCGGGCGAGCCCGAACAGCTCGTGCTCGACCCGGCCATCGCCGCCGTCACCCTGTTCCACGCGTCGGCGCGGCCGGACGAGGTCGAGGCCGCGGTGACCCGGTTCGTCACCCCCGGCTTCGATCTGTCGGCCTCGGTCCCCATGCGGGCGGCGCTGATCACGGTCGACCACACCGGTCTGCCCGTGCCCGCCCAGGCCAAGCTGGCCGTCGCGGGGTCGAAGGAGCACGTGCTCGTCCTCGTCGTGCACCACATCGCGATGGACGGCTGGTCGCTGGAACCGCTGGCCGGCGAGGTCGCCGCCGCCTACCGCGGTATCCGGTCAGGCGAACAGTTCGGCGAGCTGATCCCGGAGATCCAGTACACCGATTACACCCTGTGGCAGCAGGAACTGCTCGGCACCGAGGACGACCCGGGCTCGCTGATCAGCAAGCAGCTGGCCCACTGGTGCGAGGTGCTCGACGGCCTGCCGGAACTGCTCACGGTCCCGGCCGACCGCCCGCGCCCGCCGGTGCCCTCCTACCGGGGCGGCACTGTCGACTGCCAGCTCGACGCGGCCACCCACCGCGCGCTGCGCAGCATCGCCACCGTCAACAACGTCAGCATGTTCATGGTGCTGCACGCGGCACTGGCCGTGCTGCTGCACCGCGTCACCGGCGACGACGACATCGCTGTCGGCACCGCCACCGCCGGCCGTGGCCATCCGGCGCTGGACTCGATGATCGGCATGTTCGTCAACACCCTGGTGCTGCGCACCGAGGTCGCCGACGAGCGTGCCTTCGTCGACCTGCTGCGCACCGTCCGCGACCGCGATCTCGACGCGTTCGCCAATGCCGACATGCCTTTCGAACGGCTCGTCGAGGTGCTCAATCCGGCGCGCTCCCAGGCTCATCACCCGCTGTTCCAGGTGATGCTGTCGGTGCGCAACGCCCCGGTGCGGATGCTGGAACTGCCCGGTCTGCGGATCGAGGCCGTCGACGCCGACGCGGGCATCGCCAAGTTCGACCTGCAGTTCACCTTCACCGAGACCCAGACCGCCGAGCGGGTCGGCGACGGCATCACCCTCGCGGTGAACTACGCGGCCGACCTGTTCGACGAGGGCACCGCACGCAGGCTGGGTGAACGGCTGGTCCGGCTGCTCACCGCGGTCGCCGCCGACCCGAACACGGCCGTCGGCGATCTCGCCCTGCTCGACGCGGCCGAGTGGACCGCGCTCGCGCCGGTGCACGGTACCCGCGCCGATCGCCCGGTCACCTTCCCCGCGGTGTTCGGCGCCGCGGTGGCACGGTCCAGGGACGGGGTGGCGTTGTGCGCGGGCGACACCGTGGTCACCTACGACGCACTCGACCGCTGGACCAACCGGCTGGCCCGGGTCCTCATCGGTCAGGGCATCGGTCCGGAAAGCCTGGTGGCGCTGGGCGTTCCGCGATCGGTCGAATCGGTGGCGACGATGCTCGCCGTCGCCAAGGCCGGTGCGGCGTTCGTCCCGGTCGACCCGAACTACCCGGCCCAGCGGATCAGCCACATGCTCACCGACTCCGGTGCCGCCGTCGGCCTGACCCTGCTGGCGCACCGTGATCGGCTGCCCGGTGACTGCCGCTGGCTGGTCCTCGACGACCCGCAGACCCGCGCCACCGTGCTCGGCACCGACGATTCGCCGGTCACCGACTCCGACCGGATCCGGCCGCTGCGCCTGGCCAACCCGGCGTACGTGGTCTACACCTCCGGTTCCACCGGAACACCGAAGGGCGTGGTGGTCACCCACGGCGGCATCTCGAACTTCGCCGCCGAGACCGCCGACCGCTACGACGTGCGTCCTGGCAGCCGGGTACTGCACTTCGCCACCCCGAGTTTCGACGGCTCCATGCTCGACATCCTGTTCGCGCTCGGCGGGGCGGCGACCCTGGTGATCGCGCCGCCGGGAATCGTCGGCGGCGAGGACCTGCGGCAGCTGTTCATCCGCGAGCGGATCACGCACGCCTTCATCACCACCGCCGCGATCGGCACCGTCGACCCGGCGGGCGTGCACGCGCTCGCGCACGTCCTGGTCGGCGGCGAGGCGCTGCCGCCGGACCTGCTGGCCCGCTGGGCTCCGGGGCGCAATTTCTACAACGTCTACGGCCCCACCGAGACGACCATCGTCACGCTGATGCCGCAGCCGATGAGCCCGCAGGGCCCGATCAGTATCGGCGGTCCGATCCGGGGCGTCAGTGCCACCGTCCTGGATCGGCGGTTGCACCCGACCCCGATCGGCGTCACCGGCGAGTTGCAGCTGGCCGGTTCGGCACTGGCCCGCGGCTACCACAACCGGCCCGGCCTGACCGCGCAGCGTTTCGTCGCCAATCCCTATGGCGCACCCGGCGAACGGATGTACCGCACGGGCGACCTGGTGCGCTGGCGCGCCGGCGCGAAGTCGGCGTCGCTGGACGTGGAATACGTCGGCCGCACCGACCACCAGGTGAAGGTGCGCGGTTTCCGCATCGAACTCGGCGAGATCGACGTCGCGTTCGGCAGGCACACCGACGTCGAATTCGCCCTCACCATCGGGCACACGACCCAGGCGGGCGCGACCGCACTGGTCTCGTACGTGAAGGCACGGGCGGGTGCCGCGCCGACGATGCGCGAGCTGCTCGACCACGTCGGCGCGCACGTGCCGAACTACATGGTCCCGCAGTCGGTCATGCTGCTCGACGAGGTACCGCTGACCCCCGTCGGCAAGCTCGACCGGGCCCGGCTGCCCGAGCCGGTGTTCGCCGCGACCGAGGGCTACCGCGCGCCGGTGACCCCCGCCGAGGTGGCGCTGTGCACGGTGTTCGCCGAGGTGCTCGGCATCGAGCGGGTCGGCGCCGACGACGGGTTCTTCGAACTCGGCGGCAACTCGCTGCTGGCCACCAAAGTCGTTGCCGCACTGCGTGAGCAGGGCTACGACATGCCGGTGCAACTGATGTTCGGCGATGCCAGCCCGGCCGGCATCGCCGCCCGGCTCGACGGCGCCGACGCGGGCGCGGCGATGGAGGCGGCGACAGGACCGGTGCTGGCCATCCGCCCGTCCACCAGCCCGCACGACACCCCGCTGTTCTGCGTGCATCCCGCGATCGGCCTGGCGTGGTGCTACGCGGGTCTGCTCGCGCACCTCGCGCCGCAGCGTCCGGTGTACGGCCTGCAGGCGCCGCACGTGTCCGGGGAGGACGGGTTCACCACGATCCCCGAAGCCGCCGGACACTATGTGGCCCATATCAAGTCGATCCAGCCGCACGGTCCGTACCATCTGCTCGGCTGGTCGCTCGGCGGCCTGATCGCGCAGGAGGTGGCGGTCCAGCTGCAGGACGCGGGCGAGGACGTCGCGCTGCTGGCCATGATGGACAGCTACCAGCTCGGCGACCGCTGGCTCGACACCGCGATGCCGAGCGTGGCCGACATCCTCGGCGAGTTCGGCGCCGACCTCGTCGGCGGGGCACCGCTGCCCGCCGACCTCGACCTGCACCAAGCGGCCGATCTGCTACGGGCACAGCCGGGCCCGTTCGCCGCGCTCTCGGTCGAGAACCTGGAACGGCTCTACACCGGGTACGCCGACGGCACGGTGATGGCCAACCGGTTCCGGCCGCGCACCTTCGACGGCGACCTGGTGTTCTTCACCGCCGCGGCGGACGAGATCAACGCCGCCGATCCCGGCAGGCGCGCCGAAGCCTGGCAGCCGTTCGTCACCGGCAACATCCACAACCACGACCTGCCCTGCAGGCATGCGGCGATGACAACGCCGGAATCGCTGGCGGTGATCGGCCCCGTGCTGCATCGCCACCTCGACGCGGTCCCGGCGATCACCGTGTGCGGCGGCGGCCAGAAGGAGATGCGTCCGTGAGTTTGGCGGTAGAAGTACGTGGCCTGGCCAAGAGTTACGGCAAGGTGCGCGTACTGAAGGAGATCGACCTGGAGATCCCGGCGGGCACGGTATTGGGACTGCTGGGTCCCAACGGCGCGGGCAAGACGACCACCGTGCGGGTCGTCACCACGCTGCTACGACCCGACGCGGGCTCGATCCGGGTCGCCGGAGTGGATGTGCTGGCCGATCCGGCCACGGCGCGGACCAGGATCGGGTTGTCCGGTCAGTACGCGGCGGTCGACGCGAACCTGACCGGTTACGAGAACCTGCGCATGGTGGCGCGCCTGTACGGCATGTCCCGTAAGCAGGCCGTGTCGCGGGCCGAGCAGCTGCTCAGCGCTCTCGGCCTCGAGCATGCGGCGGGTCGGCGCGCCGGCACCTACTCCGGCGGTATGGCCCGGCGGCTCGACCTGGCGGGCGCGCTGGTCGCGCGGCCGCCGGTGGTGGTGCTCGACGAGCCGACCACCGGCCTTGACCCGCGCGGACGCCTCGACATGTGGCAGGTGATCGGTGAGCTCGTCGACGACGGGACCACCGTCCTGCTCACCACCCAGTACCTCGAGGAAGCCGACCTGCTCGCCGACCGGATCACGGTCATCGACAAGGGCACCGTCATCGCGCGGGGCTCGGCCGACGAACTCAAGACCTCCATCGGTGGTGACCGGCTCACCGTCACCCTCGCCGCCGGGCAGAGCCCGTGGCCCGCGGTGAAGGTCCTGCAGCAGGTCGGCGTGGGGGAACCGATCCACGAACCCGGCAGCGCGGAGGTGTCGGTGGTGGTCGGCGACGGATCGCGCACCATGGTCGAAGCGCTGCGCCGCCTCGACGACGCGGGCGTGTGCGTCGTCGACGCCGTCGTCGTCCGTCCCACCCTCGACGACGTGTTCCTTTCCCTCACCGGGGCTCCGGCCGAACCGGCCGTCGAAGAAATCGAAACCGACGATGTGCAACAAGAGGAGATTCTGTCATGAGTGTGGCACCGGAGGTCTCGGACGAGAACGAGACTCGCGAAATGCCGATCCAGACGAATCCACCGCGCCCCGCCGCTGCGGGCGGGGCGCAGCCGCGGGCCCGGTTCATCCGGGACAGTGCGATCGTGGCGCACCGTAATCTGCTGACGATTCTGCGGGTGCCGACGCTGCTGGTCACGGCCACGATCCAGCCGTTGATGTTCGTGTTCCTGTTCGCCTACATCTTCGGCGCGTCCCTCGGCGGCGACCAGTACCGCGAGTTCCTGCTGGCGGGCATCTTCACCCAGACGGTCGCCTTCAATGCCGCCTTCACCACCGTCGGTCTAGCCGGCGACCTGCAGAAGGGCATCATCGACCGGATGCGGACGCTGCCGATGTCACGGCTGGCGGTGCTGATGGGCCGCACGCTGTCCGACCTGGTCGTCAACGTGCTGAGCCTGGGCGTGATGGTGATCTGCGGGTACATCGTCGGCTGGCGCATCCACGGCAGTGCCGCCGACGCCGCGCTGGCCTTCGCCATCATCCTGCTGTTCGCGTTCGCGATGTCCTGGGTCGGCGCGCTGACCGGCCTGATCTCACCGACGGTCGAGGTCGCGCAGAGCGCCGGCCTGATCTGGATGTTCCCGCTGTCGTTCATCTCCTCGGCGTCCATCTCCGCCGAGACCCTGCCGGGCCCGCTGCGCACCATCGCCGAATGGAACCCGATCACCGCGGTCTCGGCGGCGGGCCGCAAGCTGTTCGACAACGACGCACCACCGTCGTTCGCCCCCGCCACCGGCTGGGCCGCCGACAACTGCATTATATAAGAAGTAATATGCTCAGTGGTGATCGTGGATTTGTGATTTGTAGATG
>NZ_JBHXMY010000009.1:0-10752 GCF_042720195.1 Nocardia sp. NPDC058497
GGGCCCCCCCCGCCCCCCCCCCCCGACGTGCTAGGGCCTGTTCGACGTCCGCCGACTGCGCTGCGGGCATGCGCTGGGCATTCACTGAACGCCCCGACGGTCCGATTGCGACCGATCGACGGGATAGTGAATGTTCAGCGCGGTCGTCGGCGGGATCGTGGGTGGTGACTCGGCTCGTGGGGCGAGCGCGTCGGTCGGTCCACTACTTCGAGAAAGGCCCTAGGCGGCGTCGAAGGTAATGCGGGTGACCGCGCTGAGGGTCGGCCGGTCGACGATCACCACCGACGCCGAGTCCAACGGCGCCGGGTCCGTCGACAGCGGGCCGCGTGCCCCCAGGGATTGCATCATCCGCTCCCATCGGCGGCAGTGCGCCGAGAACGCCACGCTGTTGACCCGCCTGCCCCGGGTGACCTGACCGTGTCTGGCCTGCGTCGGTGGCACATCGATCAGCACCATGTGCAGCTCGCGGCGACCGGCCTCCGCCCAGCGGGCGATCATCCGGCGGCTCCAGGCGAACGTCGCGCAGTCGTGGATCGCGACCGGCCCGTCGGCGGTGCGCAGCGCGTCGCGGATCGCGCGGTAGTGCGCCAGGTGCACCAGCGGCCGCCACAGCGGATACGGCAGCAGGCCGAGCCGGTGCCGCAGCCGGTTGCGGGTGTGATTCGAATCGAGCACCAGCGCACCCGAAGCCGTGCGCACCGGCTCCTCGGCGTCGGGACCCGCGGCGAAGAAGCGATGTAGCGCAGTGGATTTGCCCGCGCCGGGCACGCCGGCGAAGACCAGCACGCTGGTGGCGGGGTAGTGGAGCTGGTCGACGTCGCCCGCGCGTAGGTCCACCAGCGCGTGGGGAGCGATGATCCGCGGCGGCGCGGATCGGGGCGGGGGAGTCGCGGCGGAATCGAGCGGGGGCGTCACCCTCTCCAGACTCCGGGAAAACCGACAGTTCGGCAATCGGGGATCACCCGGATGTTCGGCGGAGACGCCTGGCTCACAACAACTTCCGCGTGTCGTTGTGCCCAGATGACAAATTGTCGCTCGGTTGTTGGGGAGAAGCTGAGAATTGCCTTTGGATCCCCCGGGCCGTGCTGAATCGCCGGTAGTATCACAGAGGTAGACGGAGTCTTCGGTGTCCCTCATCCACCGAAGATTCCGTCTCTGTTTTTCTTCGGGTCTTTCCGCCAGAGGTGGTGGTAAGTCGCGTTGGCAGCGCCCCTTAGGATTGGGGCGTGACCAGCGCAGCCCCAGACAACTCGCGTAATCGTGCCGATGCCCTGCCCAAGAGCTGGAACCCCAGCGAGGTAGAGGCCGACCTGTACGAGGGCTGGGTAGCCGCCGGATACTTCGGCGCCGACGCGACCAGCGGCAAGCCCGCCTACTCGATCGTGCTGCCGCCGCCGAACGTCACCGGCACCCTGCACATGGGCCACGCCCTCGACCACACCCTCATGGACACCCTCACCCGCCGTAAGCGGATGCAGGGCTACGAGGTGCTGTGGCTGCCCGGCATGGATCACGCTGGCATCGCGACCCAGACCGTGGTGGAGAAGCAGCTCGCCGCCGACGGCAAGACCAAAGAGGACTTCGGCCGCGAGCTGTTCCTCGAGAAGGTGTGGGACTGGAAGCGCGAGTCCGGCGGTGCCATCCAGTGGCAGATGCGCGCGCTCGGCGACGGCGTCGACTGGAGCCGCGACCGCTTCACCATGGACGAGGGCCTCTCGCGCGCGGTCCGCACCATCTTCAAGCGCATGTACGACGCGGGGCTGATCTACCGGGCCGAGCGCCTGGTGAACTGGTCGCCCGTGCTCAAGACCGGCATCTCCGACCTCGAGGTCGACTACAAGGATGTCGAGGGCGAGCTGGTCTCGCTGCGCTACGGCTCGCTCGACGACAACGAACCGCACGTCGTCGTCGCCACCACCCGCGTCGAGACGATGCTGGGTGACACCGCCGTGGCCGTGCACCCCGACGATCCGCGCTACGCCGCGATGATCGGCTCCACCGTCTACCACCCGATCACCGGCACTCAGATCCCGGTCATCGCCGACGACTACGTCGACCCGGAGTTCGGCACCGGCGCGGTGAAGATCACCCCCGCGCACGACCCCAACGACTTCGAGATGGGCCTGCGGCACAACCTGCCGATGCCGACGATCATGGACGAAGGCGGCCGGATCACCGGCACCGGCACCGAATTCGACGGCATGGACCGCTTCGAGGCCAGGGTGAAGGTGCGCGAGCGTCTCGAATCCGAGGGCCGCGTGATCGCCGAGAAGCGGCCGTACACGCACAGCGTCGGCCACTCCGAGCGCTCCGGCGAGCCGATCGAACCGCGCCTGTCGATGCAGTGGTGGGTCAAGGTCGAGTCGCTGGCCAAGGCCGCGGGCGACGCGGTCCGCGACGGCGACGTGAAGATCCACCCCGCGAGCCAGGAACCGCGCTGGTTCGACTGGGTCGACAACATGCACGACTGGTGCATCTCGCGTCAGCTGTGGTGGGGCCACCGCATCCCGATCTGGTACGGCCCCGAGGGCGAGATCGTCTGCCTCGGCCCGGACGACGAAGCGCCCGAGGGCTGGGTCCAGGACCCGGACGTGCTCGACACCTGGTTCTCCTCGGGCCTGTGGCCGTTCTCCACGATGGGCTGGCCCGAGGCCACCCCGGAGCTGGCGAAGTTCTATCCGACCAGCGTGCTCGTCACCGGTTACGACATCCTGTTCTTCTGGGTGGCCAGGATGATGATGTTCGGCATGTTCGTCAGCGACGACCCGGCGCTCACCGTCGGCAAGGGCGGACAGAAGCAGGTGCCGTTCGAGGACGTCTTCCTGCACGGCCTGATCCGCGACCAGTACGGCAAGAAGATGTCGAAGTCGCGCGGCAACGGCATCGACCCGCTGGACTGGATCAACTCCTACGGCGCCGACGCGCTGCGCTTCACCCTGGCCCGCGGCGCCCAGCCGGGCGGCGACCTCTCGGTCGGCGAACCGCACGCGCTGGCCTCGCGCAGCTTCGTCACCAAGCTGTTCAACGCCACCAAGTTCGCGCTGATGAACGGCGCGCGCTCGGGTGAGCTGCCCCCGCGCGAGACCCTCACCGACACCGATCGCTGGATCGTCGACCGGCTCGACGAGGTGCGCGCCGAGGTCGACGCCGCCTTCGACGCCTACGAGTTCGGCAAGGCCTGCGAGGCGCTGTACCACTTCGCCTGGGACGAACTGTGCGACTGGTACCTGGAGCTGTCGAAGGTGCAGTTCGCCGAGTCCGACGCCCGCGCGGAGAGCACCGCGGTGGTGCTCGGCACGGTCCTCGACGCAGTGCTGCGCCTGCTGCACCCGGTGATCCCGTTCGTCACCGAGACCCTGTGGAAGGCGCTGACCGGCGGTGAGTCGGTGGTCGTCGCCCCGTGGCCGGCCGCGAGCGGCATCGCCACCGACACCGTCGCCGCGCAGCGCGTCGCAGACACGCAGCGCCTTATCACCGAGATCCGCCGCTTCCGCGGTGATCAGGGCCTGGCCGACAAGCAGAAGGTGAAGGCCATCCTCGTCGGTCTCGACGAGGCCGGGCTCGGCGCGTTCGCCGGCTCGGTGGCCAACCTGGCCCGCCTGACCGAACCGGGCGACGACTTCGCCACCACCGCCGAGGTGCAGGTCCGCCTGTCCGGCGCGACGGTCACCGTGCAGCTCGACACCTCCGGCGCGATCGACCTCGACGCCGAACGCCGCAGACTGGAAAAGGATCTCGCGGCCGCGCAGAAGGACCTCGACACCACCACGGCCAAGCTGGGCAACGAGGCGTTCCTGGCCAAGGCGCCGCAGCAGGTCGTCGACAAGATCACCGGCCGCCGGGATGTGGCCACGGCCGAAGTCGCGCGCATCGGCGCCCGGCTGGCGGAGCTGAGCGGCAAATGAACGACGAGCCGGAGCCGCAGTACGACGCCGACGACCACCGCCCGGCTCCACTCGGCGCCGGTCCGTCGCCGGTCGACCTGGCCGAGATGGCGCTGGTCGAGGCCGAGCTGGACAAGCGCTGGCCGGAAACCAAGATCGAGCCGTCGCTGACCCGGATCGCCACGCTGATGGATCTGCTGGGCAACCCGCAGCGCAGCTACCCGGCGATCCACGTCGCGGGCACCAACGGCAAGACGTCGGTGAGCAGGATGATCGACGCCCTGCTCACCGCGCTGCACCGGCGCACCGGCCGGATCACCAGCCCGCACCTGCAGCTGGCGACCGAGCGGATCAGCATCGACAACGCGCCGATCAGCCCGGCTCGCTACGTGGAGACCTTCCGCGAACTCGAGCCCTACATCGGGATGATCGACCAGCAGTCCGCGGCGGCAGGCGGCCCGGCGATGAGCAAGTTCGAGGTGCTCACCGGCATGGCGTACGCCGCCTTCGCCGAGGCGCCGGTCGACGTGGCCGTCGTGGAGACCGGCATGGGCGGCACCTGGGACGCCACCAATGTGATCGACGGGCAGGTCGCGGTGATCACCCCGATCGGCCTGGACCACACCGAGTATCTCGGTCCCGACCTCGCCTCGATCGCCGGGGAGAAGGCCGGGATCATCAAGCGCGCGCCCGAGGCGCTGATCCCGGTCGACACGGTCGCGGTGATCGCCGAGCAGGAGCCCGAGGTGATGGATGTGCTGCTGCGCCGGGCCGTCGAGGTCGACGCCGCGGTGGCCCGCGAGGGCGCGGAGTTCCGGGTGCTGGAGCGGGCCGTCGCCGTCGGCGGTCAGCTGCTCACCCTGCAGGGACTCGGCGGCGTCTACGACGAGATCTTCTTGCCGCTGCACGGCGAGCACCAGGCCCGCAACGCCTCGCTCGCGCTGGCCGCGGTGGAGGCGTTCTTCGGGGCCGGCGCGGATCGTCAGCTCGACATCGAGGCGGTGCGCGCCGGTTTCGCGAGCGCGGCCAGCCCCGGCCGGATGGAACGGATGCGCAACGCGCCGACCATCTTCGTCGACGCGGCACACAATCCCGCGGGCGCGCAGGCGCTGGCGAACACCCTCACGACCGAGTTCGACTTCCGCAAGCTGGTCGGCGTCGTCGCCGTGCTCGCGGACAAGGACGCGGCGGGCATCCTGGACGCGCTGGAACCGGTGTTCGACGAGATCGTGGTCACCAGCAACGGTTCGCCGCGGGCCATGGACGTCGACGCGCTCGCCGACCTGGCCGTGCAGCGCTTCGGCGACGAACGGGTGATCACCGCCGACACCCTGCCCGACGCCCTGGAATCGGCGATCGCGCTGGCCGAGCAGGCGGGCGACGACGGTGACGTCATCTCGGGCGCCGGCGTCGTTGTCACCGGTTCGGTGGTGACCGCGGGCGCCGCGCGCGCCCTCTTCGGAAAGGGTCCGGCATGAGTCAGGTTCCACCCCCCGCGACCGACCCGTGGAAGGGTCTGCGCGGGGTCATGGCGGGCACCTTGGTCCTCGAGGCGATCGTGGTGCTGCTGGCGCTGCCGGTGGTCGCCGATGTCGGCGGCGGGATCACCTGGTTCTCCGGCACCTATCTCGTGGTGCTGGCGTTGCTGATGGTTCTCGGCGCCGGTGTGCAGCGGAAGTCGTGGGCGATCCCGTTCAACCTCGGCCTGCAGGTGCTGCTGCTGGCGGGCACGTTCATCCATCTGTCGATCGGGATCATCGGCCTGGTGTTCGCCGCGGTGTGGGCGTTCATTCTCGTCCTGCGCGCGGACGTGCAGCGCCGGATGGACGCGGGCCTGCTGCCCAGTCAGCGGATGGGCGGCCGAACCGACACGAGTTCGGCTCAGGGCGGCGACGCCGGTTAGAGTGACGCCGTGACTGAGCAGACTTTGGTACTCATCAAGCCGGACGGCGTCTCCCGTGGCCTCGTCGGCGAGGTGCTCGCCCGCATCGAGCGCAAGGGCCTGACCCTCGAGGCGCTCGAGCTGAAGAACGTGTCGACCGAGCTCGCCGAAGAGCACTACGCCGAGCACGCCGAGCGCCCGTTCTTCGGATCCCTGATCGAGTTCATCACCTCGGGCCCCGTCGTCGCGGCTGTGCTGTCGGGCCCCCGCGCGATCGCGGCGTTCCGTCAGCTCGCTGGTGGCACCGACCCGGTCGAGAAGGCCACCCCGGGCACCATCCGCGGTGACTTCGGGCTGGAGACCCAGTTCAACCTCGTTCACGGTTCCGACTCGCCCGAGTCCGCCAAGCGCGAGATCGCGCTCTGGTTCCCCGAATTTCCTGCTTGATTCGCGCTGTACTCGCTCGTCGCGTCCGATGCGGGCGCGACGGGCTCGAGCGGCCCGAGTTCGCGTGAGTTGCGCCGATGGCGATCCCCGCGCGAACCGTATGGGATACTGACTACGGATGTGTTCGACGCCGATGCTCAAACAGGGCGGTTGGTGACAGCCTGTCGCGCAGGTACGCGACAGCGGTGACGGACATGACCGGATGACACCGCGGTTGGATGCCGATCATCGCTGCCACGGACGACCCTGTTGCTGGGGTTGCCCGCGCAGGCACGCTGGATGAGCGCTCGGAGCGTGGCGTCACGCCGCACAGCCAGGCGCCGCGTGACCGGTTGGCCCGCCAGATCGATCGAGGTGAGACCGGACACGCGGGGCGAGACCAGATGACCCTCGTACCATCGGGTACGAGGTGCACGGACGATGCCCCCGCGTCGGCCGCGTCACTCCCGTACCGGGGATGGACGCGCCCGGGGGCCCGAGGAGACTTCGTGGCCGATACAGAGCCGCTGGACACAACACAACAGGATGCCGATCAATTGCCGGAGCGAATTCGAGTTCATGCACTGGCCAAGCGGTTGGGAGTGACCAGCAAACGCATCCTGGCCAAACTGGCCGAGCTGGGGGCCGAGGCCCGCAGCGTTCAATCGAATGTGGATCGCGCCGTCGCCGAGACGGTGCGCGACGCGATCGCCGCCGCTGACGCCGACACCGGCGAATCCCCGGCATCCACCACCGCGGCGGCCGCCAAGCCGTCGACCGCCCCCGTCGCCGAGCAGCCGGCCGACACGACCACCGCGCCCGCGCCGATGTTCTCGGCACCCGAGGTCGCGCGCACCGACGAAGTGTTCGCCGCCATGGCCGACGACGCGCACGCCGGCCTGTTCACCCACCGGACCACCGAGGCACCCGCCCCGGCCGAGCCGGTGTCCTTCGAGGCGCCCGCCTTCACGGCGCCGCTGTTCCTGCCGCCGGACGCCACTGCCGCCGAGGAGGCCCGCAAGCGCCGTCGCGCCGAGCGGACCGTCAAGCGGGCCGAGGAGCCCGTCGAGGAGGTCGAGCCCGAGCCCGAGACAGTCGAGGACGAGTCCGCCGACGTCGAGGCTGCCGGTGACAGCGATGCCGACGGTCAGCCGCGGCGCCGTCGACGTGGCCGTCGTGGTCGCGGCCGTGGCCGGGGCGAGCAGTCCGCCGACGGCGAGGACACCGACACCGAGGACACCGAGGACGACACCGCCCCGGCAGCGGAAGCCGCCACCGAGGAGGCCGAGCAGGCCGAGGACGTCGACACCGAGACCGAAGACGAGGACGAGTCGCAGCCCGAGGGCGCGAGCCGTCGCCGTCGCCGCCGTCGCCGCCGCAAGGTCGGCGGGGAGCCCGGCGAGGCCGAGGCGTCGGAGGACGATCCGCCGAACACCGTCGTGCACGAGCGCGAGCCGCGCAACAAGAGCCGTAGCCGGTCCGGGTCCGACGAAGTGCAGGGCATCTCCGGTTCCACCCGGCTCGAGGCCAAGCGCCAGCGTCGCCGCGACGGCCGTGAGGCCGGGCGCCGTCGTCCGCCGATCCTGACCGAGTCGGAGTTCCTGGCCCGCCGCGAGGCGGTCGACCGGGTGATGGTCGTGCGGGAGAAGGCGTTCGACGCCGCCGAGCACGCGCCGGGTCACCAGATCACCACCCAGGTGGCGGTGCTCGAGGACAACATCCTCGTCGAGCACTTCGTGACCAGTTCCGGCCAGGCGTCGATGGTGGGCAATGTCTACCTCGGCAAGGTGCAGAACGTGCTGCCCAGCATGGAGGCGGCGTTCATCGACATCGGCCGTGGCCGCAACGGCGTGCTCTACGCCGGTGAGGTGAACTGGGACGCCGCCGGTCTGGGCGGCAAGGAGCGCAAGATCGAGCAGGCGCTCAAGCCCGGCGATCAGGTGCTGGTGCAGGTGTCCAAGGACCCCGTCGGTCACAAGGGCGCTCGCCTCACCACCCAGATCTCCCTCGCGGGTCGCTTCCTGGTGTACGTGCCGGGCGGCACCTCCACCGGGATCAGCCGCAAGCTGCCCGACACCGAGCGCAAGCGGCTCAAGGAGATCCTGCGCGAGATCGTGCCCGCCGACGCGGGCGTGATCATCCGGACCGCGTCCGAGGGTGTCAGCGAGCCCGAGCTCGCTCGCGACGTCGAGCGGCTGCAGGCCACCTGGCGCACCATCGAAGAGGCGGCGGCCAAGGAGTCCAACGCGCCCAAGGCCCTCTACGAGGAGCCGGACCTGCTGGTCAAGGTGATCCGCGACCTGTTCAACGAGGACTTCTCCAAGCTGGTCATCGAAGGTGACCGCGCGTGGAGCACCGTCGAGAACTACGTGCGCACCGTCGCGCCGGACCTGCTGGAGCGGGTGAACCGGCACGAGAACAACGGCGTCGACGTGTTCGAGACCCTGCGCATCGACGAGCAGCTGGCCAAGGCGCTCGACCGCAAGGTGTGGCTGCCCTCGGGCGGCACCCTGGTGATCGACCGCACCGAGGCGATGACCGTCGTCGACGTCAACACCGGCAAGTTCACCGGTTCGGGGTCGAGCAACCTGGAGGAGACCGTCACCAGGAACAACCTGGAGGCGGCCGAGGAGATCGTGCGCCAGATGCGGCTGCGCGACATCGGCGGCATGATCGTCGTCGACTTCATCGACATGGTGCTCGAATCCAACCGTGACCTGGTGCTGCGCCGCCTCACCGAGGCGCTGGGCCGGGATCGCACCCGCCACCAGGTCTCGGAGGTGACCTCGCTGGGCCTGGTCCAGATGACCCGCAAGAAGCTGGGCACCGGACTGGTCGAGGCGTTCTCCACCACCTGTGAGCACTGCCACGGTCGCGGCATCCTCGTGCACTCCTACCCGGTGGACGCCGGGTCGGGTGTCGACGAGCAGGCGGGCCGGGCCAAGGAGGGCGGTTCGCGCCGTCGCCGCGGCAAGGACAAGGGCCAGGACAAGCAGGCCGCCGCGTCCGCCGCACCGTCGACCAACGGCACCGCGCCCGCCGCCGAGCAGGGTGAGGAGGACATCGCGGTCAAGCGGGCCCATCCGGTCGCGCTCGCGATGGCCGCTCACCACGGTGAGGACGCCGACGAGGTGACGACGGAGCCGGCCGAGGAGGTCGCGGTCGAGGAGACCGTCGCCGAGCCGACCCGGCGTTCGCGCTCGCGGTCGCGCCGGTCGAGCCGGAGTGCGGCAGCCAGTGAGCAGGCCGCGGAGAGCGAAGCGCTGACCGGGGTCATCCCGGCCGAGGCGGAAGCTCCGGCCGAGGAGCCCGCGGCCGCGGTCGAGCCGGCGGAGGTGGCCACCGAACCGGCGGCCGCCGAGGTCGAGCCCGAGGCAGCGCCCGAACCGGAAGAGGTCGAGCAGGCCCCCGTCGCCGAGGAGCCCGCACCGCGCGCGCCCCGCAGGCGTCGCGTGGCCCGGTCGACGGCCGCTCCGGCGGCCGACAGCGCGGGCGCGGTGTTCGTGCTCTCAGCGAACGAGCAGCCGCCTGCGGCGGCCGTGGTGGACTTCGCCGCAGAGCCGGTGATCGTCCCGGAACGCAAGCCGCGCCGTCGCGCGGTGGCGCGTCCCGCGGGCGCGCCCGCCGCCGAAACGAAGTAACCGCAGTCCCCCGATTCGGCCCTGACCGGCCGAATTGGGGGAGGGGTTGCCGTTCTGGTAACCTAGGTCGGTCGCTGCCCCGCGATTGGGCATCTGGCCGAACGGCCGGATGATTCCGCAGGCAGCCAACCGTTCTTCCCCCGCTCTGCGGGGATGAGCCCAGAAATACGCGTCGCAGCTGTGGCGTGGACATGTGCAGGACCAACGTGAGTGGAGGAAGCCGACCGATGGCAGCGTACGCAATCGTCAAGACCGGCGGAAAGCAGTACAAGGTCGCGGTCGGTGACCTGGTGAAGGTCGAGAAGATCGAGGGCGAGCCCGGCACCGCCGTGGCCCTGACCCCGGTTCTCGTCGTCGACGGCGCCGATCTGACCACCGACGCCGACAAGCTGGCCAAGATCTCCGTGGCCGCCGAGGTCGTCGACCAGACCAAGGGTCCGAAGATCCGGATCCACAAGTTCAAGAACAAGACCGGCTACCACAAGCGCCAGGGTCACCGTCAGCCGCTGACGGTCATCAAGGTCACCGGCATCAAGTAAGACATCCCGAGGAGACGAAGCAATGGCACATAAGAAGGGTGCATCCAGCTCCCGGAACGGTCGTGATTCGAACGCCCAGCGCCTCGGCGTGAAGCGCTTCGGTGGCCAGAAGGTCAGCGCGGGCGAGATCCTCGTCCGTCAGCGCGGAACCCACTTCCACCCCGGCGTGAACGTCGGTCGTGGCGGCGACGACACCCTGTTCGCCCTCGCGGCGGGCGCGGTCGAGTTCGGCACCAAGCGTGGCCGCAAGACCGTCAACATCGTCGTCCCGGAGCCGGCCCAGGCCTGACCGCCTGGAGCGTCAGCTCCCCACGGACACCGGAGCGGGGGGGGGGGGGTGTGCGGTCCCCCGGCCGCCTGGTGGGCCCCCCCTAACCCCA
>NZ_JBHXMY010000009.1:10762-25654 GCF_042720195.1 Nocardia sp. NPDC058497
CCGTGGTGTCCCCCCCCCCTCCCCCCAATCGACCAGTCAGAAGGAGGAGGATCAACCCATGTCCAAATTCATCGACCGCGTCGTGCTGCATGTTCGTGCCGGTAGAGGTGGACACGGTTGCGCCTCGGTGCATCGTGAGAAGTTCAAGCCGTTGGGTGGACCCGACGGCGGCAACGGCGGCAACGGCGGGGACGTGATCCTCGAAGTCGACGGCAACGTCCACACCCTGCTCGATTTCCATTTCCACCCGCACGCCAAGGCGGGCAACGGCAAGCCCGGCGAGGGCGGCAACCGTGACGGCAAGATGGGCACCGATCTGGTGCTGAAGGTGCCCGACGGCACCGTCGTGGTCGACAAAGACGGCGAGGTCGTCGTCGACCTGGTCGGTGTCGGCAACCGGTTCGTCGTCGCCAAGGGCGGTCGTGGCGGGCTCGGCAATGCCTCGCTGGCCTCCAAGGCGCGCAAGGCCCCCGGTTTCGCGCTGCTCGGTGAAGAGGGCGAAGAGCTCGACCTGGTCCTGGAGCTGAAGTCGGTCGCCGACGTCGGCCTGGTCGGGTTCCCGTCGGCGGGCAAGTCCTCGCTGGTCTCGGTGCTCTCCGCGGCCAAGCCCAAGATCGCCGACTACCCGTTCACCACCCTGGTCCCGAACCTGGGCGTGGTCGCCAGTGGCGACACCACCTTCACCGTCGCCGACGTGCCGGGTCTGATCCCCGGCGCCAGCGACGGCCGTGGCCTGGGCCTGGACTTCCTGCGCCACCTCGAGCGCTGCGCGGTGCTCGCGCACGTCGTGGACTGCGCGACCCTGGAACCGGGCCGCGACCCGGTCTCCGACGTCGACGCGCTCGAGGCCGAGCTGGCCGCCTACAAGCCCGCCCTGGCCGGTGACGCCAGCCTGGGCGACCTGGCCGACCGCCCCCGCGTGGTCATCCTCAACAAGACCGACGTCCCCGACGGCGCCGAACTGGCCGAGATGGTGACCCACGAGTTCACCGAACGCGGCTGGCCGGTGTTCGAGATCTCCGCCGTCAGCCGCGCCGGTCTGCGCCCGCTGACCTTCGCGCTGGCCGACATGGTCCGCCAGTATCGCGAAGATCACCCGAAGGCCGCGCCGAAGCGTCCGGTGATCCGCCCGATCGCGACCGACGAGTCCGGTTTCAGCGTCATCGCCGATCCGCAGGAGCCGGGTGGCTTCATCGTGCGCGGCACCCGCCCGGAGCGCTGGGTGCGTCAGACCCAGTTCGACAACGACGAAGCCGTCGGCTACCTGGCCGACCGCCTGGCTCGCCTCGGAGTCGAGGCCGCGCTGGTGAAGCAGGGCGCCGTGCCCGGCTGCTCGGTGACGATCGGCGATGTGTCGTTCGAGTGGGAGCCGCAGGTGTCCGCCGGTGTCGATATCGTGCCGACCGGCCGTGGCACCGACATTCGACTGGAGAACAACGACCGCGTCGGCGCGGCCGAGCGCAAGCTCGCCTCGCGTGCCCGTCGCGGCTTGCTCGACGAAGACGGGAAGTAGGGGTCCGGCCGCGTCGGCGCCGGTCGAAAACCGGTGTCGCACGCGGCCGTTCGATCGGCATACTGCGGTGGGTCACCGGCATGAGCTGGGACCGTCGACGACGGTGATCGCGGTGCAGGGAGTAAGGCAATGCGGGTGAGTTCGGAGTTGAGTGCGGCGCGCCAGGCCATCGTGTCGGCGCGCGCGGTCGTGGTGAAGATCGGTTCGTCGGCGCTGACCAGCCTCGAGGGCGGTCTCGACACCGATCGGCTCGACCGGCTGGCCGACGCCGTCGAAGCGCGCATGCGCGCCGGGTCGGACGTGGTGGTCGTGTCCTCGGGCGCGATCGGTGCCGGCATCGCGCCGCTCGGATTGTCCCGCAGGCCCAAGGATCTGGCGACCAAGCAGGCCGCGGCCAGCGTCGGCCAGCTGGCGCTGGCACATGCCTGGGGCACCTCGTTCGCCCGCTACGACCGCACCGTCGGCCAGGTCCTGCTCTCCGCCGACGACTTCGCCCGCCGCGAGCATCACCGCAACGCCCAGCGCACCCTCGACCGGTTGCGTTCGCTCGGCGCGATCGCCGTGGTCAACGAGAACGACACCGTCGCGACGGAAGAGATCCGCTTCGGCGACAACGATCGCCTCGCCGCCCTGGTGGCGCACCTGGTCGGCGCCGACGCACTGATCCTGCTGTCGGATGTCTCGGGCCTCTACGACGGTGACCCGCGCAAAGGCGCCGCGAACTTCATCCCCGAGGTGCGCAGCAGCGCCGACCTCGACGGCGTCATCGCGGGCAGCGGCGGCGCGCTCGGCACCGGCGGCATGGCGTCGAAACTGTCCGCCGCCCGCCTCGCCGCCGACGCGGGCATCCCCGTCCTGCTCGCCTCGGCCGCCGACGCGGCGACCGCGCTCGCCGACGGCACCGTCGGCACCGCCTTCGCCGCCCGCCCGGTCCGCCTGTCCGGCCGCAAGTTCTGGGTCCGCCACGCCGCCGACACCCGCGGCTCGGTCCTCATCGACGCAGGCGCCGTCGAAGCCGTCGCCAAACGCCGCTCCCTCCTCGCGGCGGGCATCACCGGTGTCCGCGGCCGCTTCTTCGGCGGCGACGTCGTCGACCTGGTCAGCCCCGACAACCGCGTGGTAGCCCGCGGCGTAGTCGAATACGACAGCACCGAACTGTCCACCATGCTCGGCCGCTCCACCACCGAACTCCCCGACACCATGCAGCGCCCGGTCATCCACGCCGACGACCTCGTCAAGGTCTGATCGAGATCACCGTCGCGGTGGGATGACGCCCGGCTGATCGAGATCGATCGGTGGTGCGGGCGGCGGCGTAACCGGTTGCGGGCCCGGGACATTCGTGCCCGGAATGGGGCCGGTGACACCCGGTTGTCCACCCGGATCGACCGGGCCCCCGGGCACCGGCGGTGCCGGGTCGGCCGCATGCGGCTCGGGCGCGCGGGGTGCGGGCGGTTCCGGCGCGCGCTGTTCCGAGGTGGGCGCGGGAGCTTGCGGCGCTGGTTCAGGTGCTCGCGGTGCGGGCTGCGGCGCTGACGGCGCCGGTTGCTCTGAGGGGGGTGCGGGCTGTGGTGCTGATGGTTCGGGTTGCGGTGCAGGCTGTTCCGAGGTGGGCGCGGGGGTCTGCGGCGCCGGTTCGGTGGTCGCTGGTGCCGGCTGCGGTGCTGATGTTTCCGGTTGCGGTACAGGCTGTTCCGAAGTGGGCGTGGGGACTTGCGGCGCAGGTTGTTCCGAAGTCGGTGCTGGACTCTCGGGTGCTGGTTGTTCGGTCCTGGGTGGTGCCGGCTGCTCCGATGTGGGCGCGGGCTGGTCGGTAGTCAGCGGCGGAGGAGCAGGTTGTTCCGCCGTCTGGGGCGTAGGCGCAGACCCATTCCGCGAACCACCCTGCACCGCAGGCGATCCCTGACCGGCGGCCCCCGGCGGCGCGGGCAAGGCGGGCACCCCGGTCCCGGCCAGCGTGTACGCGGGCTTGTAGATCATGTTCATCGCCAGCACCGCCTCCTGGCGCAGCGACTCCGCCGCCATCTGGGCGTCGATGACATGCGCGGCCTCGAGCAACCGCGCGATGGTCCCGATCGGCCCGGACCCACCGGGCGCTACCACCGCGAGCTTCACCGCTTCCGCGGCGGCGGCGACCCCGCCGAGGCGGGCGCCGACCTCGCCGAACACCCCCGCCAGCTCGTCGAGCGCGGCCGCGAAGCTGCGGGTGCTGGCGAAGGCGGCGTCGGCGGCGGCGCCCTCCCAGCCGGTCTCCTCGATCACCCGCTCGGCATTGGACCGGGTCAGCGCCAGGGAGGTGGTGAGGGCGGCGGCGCTCTCCAGCCAGGCCATCGACGCGCCGAGCACGGCGGCCGCGTCGATCTGCTGGGTGCGCGCGTAGATCTGTTCGTGCGGCATGGACTCGAAATGTTCCATCGCACCGATGTAGGTGGGGTCGGTGCCGCTCATCAGCGCAGCCTCGTCTCGACGGCGCGCAGCGCGGCGGCCGCGGCGGCATCGGCCTCGTCCAGCAGACCGCCGCTGAGCAGGAACGCCTCCTTCAGCCGGTAGGCGGCTTCGATGTAATGATCGATCAGCTCGGCGGCGTCACGCGCCTTGTGCGCGAAGCCGGCCTGCAGCTGCTGGGCGGAGACGAAACCACCGAATCCTTCTGCCTCGGACGCGGATTCGAGACGTTGACGCAGCTGGGCGAGCCGATCGGCCTGCTGTTCGTAGAGGTCGGCGCATCGGCGCGCGGCTTCGGGATCGAATTTCACGGTCCCCGCCGCGGCGGCGCTGCGGAACCGGGAGATCTCGGCTCTGCTGCTGTCGATCGTCATCGCGTCCCCTCCAGATCGTGCGTCGGCGTCCAGGCTAGCCGGACCTTCTGGTGTTCGAACTGTGCACCGGCGCGAGCCTGCGCTGCAGTTGCGCGGCGAGCTGACCGGCCGCCGCGGGCACGACGTGCACGGTTTCGCCCGCCCGCAGCAGGTAGCGGCCGTCGCCCGCCACATCGATCCAGCTGTAATGCACCGGCGGCGGCGGGGTGTCCCGGTCGAGCCCGGTTTCGATGCGGATATGCCCTTCGGCGGTGTGCGGCTTGCGCAGCAGCCGCTGGATCCGGGGGACGGCGGGATGGGCCGCGATCACGGTTTCCTCGTCGCGGACGGCGGCGGCATCGGCCTCGCGCGCCGGTTCGCGTCCGGGCGGCGTGTCGGGCAGGCAGGCCGCGACCCTGGCGCCGATCCCCGCGGTATGGCCGATCGAAACACGCACGCTGCCACCGTAATCGGGACGGGTGCCGGGTTCCTGGAGCACGAGCACCGCGTGGTCGAAGACCGAGCAGGCGAGCAGCCGGATCTCGCTGCCGGGGGTGTGCGCGCCGCCGACGAGCACGATCCTGGCGTGGGGTGCGGCGATGATCCGCAGGCAGGCGGCGAGATCGGGGTCGCCGCCGCCGGGTAGTCGGTGGTCGAGGCCCGCGCGTAGGCGGGCGGCTTCGTATTCGGTGCGCGGCGACTCGAGCACCCGGATCGGGAAGGGCGTTCGGTCCTGACCGAATTCCCGCCACACGTGCGCGAATTCGTCAGCGCTGAAGGTCCAACCCATTGCCGATCCCATCCTTACCGAACCAGGACGAGCACAGCCTAACCGCAGTGCCTGATTCCGGCGCATCGATCACCCGTCAAACCTGCCGGATGGAACCTTCGGCCGTAATGAGCAGGGCGGCCGGATCGTTCAGTAACCCCGCTCCGGCTCGACGATCGCGAGCAGCGGCTCGCCCTTCACGAACCGGGCGATGTTCGCGCCGACATGATCGGCGAAGGCCGCCAGCCGCAGCTGCGGCGGATTCGAATCGTGCGGGGTGATGATCGCGTTCGGCAATGTCCACAGCGGATGACCGTCCGGCAGCGGCTCCGGGTCGGTCACGTCGAGTCCCGCGCCGCCGATCACGCCCCGCGACAGCGCGCTGACCAGCGCATCGGTATCGAGCAGGCTGCCGCGCGCCACATTGACGACCCACGACGAGGGCCGCAACCTGGCCAGCTCGTCCGCGCCGATCAGGTGCCGGGTCTGCGCCGTCGCGGGCGCGGCGACCACCACATGGTCGGTGTGCGACCACACCCGGCCCAGCTGCTCGGCGGGCACCGTCTCCACATCGGGCGGAATACCCGGGCCCGTCACCGGCCTGCCCGACCGGTTCACCGCGATCACATGCGCGCCCAGCGGCGCCAGCATCGGAATCAGCGCGCGCCCGATCCCGCCCGCACCGACGATCGTCACCGTCTTGCCGCGCAACGACCCCACGTGCGGGAAGAATTCGCGCTGCTGCCACGATGTCGCCCGCAGATGCTCGGGCAGATAGCGCACGCCGGCCAGCAGCAGCATGAGCGCGTGCTCGGCGACGCTGTGCGAGAAGGCGCCCGCTGCCGAGGTGAACAGGACGTCCGGGTGCGCGCGGAAGACGTCCGCGTCGAAGAAGTCCTCGATGCCCGCGGCGGGCAGCTGCACCCAGCGCACCGCGGCGGGCAGCGTGGCGGGGAAGTCACCGGGCGTGCCGGTCCAGATCAGCGCGTCGGCGTCGGTGAGCTCGCAGACCTTCGCGCCCGCTCCGACGACGGCCTTCTCGAGCAGGCGGGGTGTCTGCCGGTCCGGGCCGATCGCGATCGTGATCGCGGATTCCTGCACGGGGACCTCCTGTGTGAACCAGTGGTGAGCTGCTGCCGTCGCCGCACGGTGCGGCCGGAGCTGTGCCGCCGCCGCGTGTGCGCGGACCCGGACCCTCGATTCTTCCCCGTCGGCCTCGCTCACGATTCGTCGAGGTCGACGGGCTCGTCGATGCCGTGGCGGTCGGCCAGGTCGAGCAGGGGCGCGAGGTCGAAGACGGCGTCGTCCATGCCTGCCTGGATGTCGCCGAGTTCGGCGTAGCGGGCGGGGACGGTCTCGATGGTGAAGTCGCGGGGATGGATGTCGTCGATCTCGGTCCAGCGCACCGGGGTCGACACCGTCGCCGCCGGCACGCCGCGGACCGAGTAGGCGGCCGCGATGGTGTGGTCGCGGGCGTTCTGGTTGTAGTCGACGAACAGCTGGGCCGGATCGCGATCGCGCCGCCACCAGGCCGTCGTCACGTCCTCGGGCGCCCTGCGCTCCACCTCCTGCGCGAAGGCCAGCGCGGCCCTGCGCACCTGTTTGAACCCGTATTCGGGAGCGATCCGCACATAGACGTGCAGGCCGGAGCCGCCGGAGGTCTTGGGCCAGCCGACCGCGCCCAGCTCGTCGAGGATCTCGTGCACCACCCCGGCGACCCGCTGCACCCGCGGCCACGGGCACTCCGGCATGGGGTCGAGGTCGATGCGCCATTCGTCGGGGGATTCGGTGTCGCTCGCCCGCGAATTCCACGGATGGAACTCGACCGTGGACATCTGCACGGCCCAGATCACGTCGGCGAGGCCCTGCACGCACAGTTCGTCGGCGTGCCTGCTGTAGCGCGGAAAGTACACGCGCACAGTCGAAATCCAGTCCGGCGCACCGCCGGGCAATCGCTTCTGGTGGACCTTCCCGCCGGGCAGGCCCTTCGGGAACCGGTGCAGCATGCACGGCCGGTCCCGCAGCGCGTTCACGATCCCGTCGCCCACGCTCAGGTAGTACCGCACCAGGTCGAGCTTGGTCGCGCCGAGCTCGGGGAAATACACCCGGTCCGGGTTGCTGACCCGCACCGTGTGCTCACCCACCGCCAGCTCGACCGCCGGTGTCGCAGACTTGGCCACCTGCGCAACGATAGACGAGCAGGCCCGCTCCCGGCGGGGGAGCGGACCTGCGGTGGGTGTGTTAGCCCTGGCGGCTCTCGGCCGGGGGCGTGTAGTAGCTCTCGGCGTAGGAGTACTCCGCCCAGCGCGGCGAGCGTTCCTCGTCGCTGTCCCCGCCGTGCCCCGGCCACCAGGCGCGGCGCCCGAGCAGCGCCGTGACCGCCGGGGTGAAGAACAGCGCCATCACGAACGCCGCGATCGCGATGCCCACCGAGATGGCGAAGCCCATCTGCGACAGGGTGCTGTTGCCCGCCAGCATCATCGAGGCGAAGGTGCCCGCCAGGATGAGACCGGCCGCGGCCACCGTCGGCCCGGTGTGCCGCACGGCCAGCGCCGCCGCCTCGCGAGGCGTATGCCCCTCACGGGCTTCCTCCCGCAACCGGGCGACCATCAGGATGTTGTAGTCGGTGCCAAGCGCGACGACGAACAGATACATGATCACCGGCAGCGTGAAGATCAGCCCGTGCTCGCCCTGGATCCGCTGGAACACCAGCACCGTCGCGCCGAGGGTCGCGGCGAAACCGAGGAACACCGAGGCCATCAGATACCAGGGTGCGACGAGGCTGCGCAGCAGCAGCGCCAGCACGAGCATGATCAGGATCGCGGCCACCGGGAACACGATCCGGTAGTCGTGGTTCATCGCGTCCTCGAAGTCGACGAACACCGCGGTCATGCCACCGACCGCCGCCGTCGCTCCCGCGGGCGCCGCCTGGTGGGCGACCTCACGCAGCGGACCGGCCACCGTGTCGAGCGCGGCATCGGATTCCGGTGCGTTGGCAAGGGTCACCTGGAAGTTCGCGATCGTCCGGTCCGCCGAGAGCTGCGGCTGCCCGACCTGGCCGACACCGTCGACCTGGGTCAGCGCCGTGCGATAGGTGGCCAGCTGGTCGTCGGCCAGCGGAGCGGTCGACTGCAGCAACACATCCGACGGTTGCGTCGCCCCCGCGGGCATCCCCTCGAGCAGCTCGGTGGTGAAGGCCACCGATTCGGAGGCGTCGGTGGTGGAGCCCGAGCTCAGATCGAAGGTGGGGTTGAAGCCGACCGCGAACACACCGAGCGCCACCAGCACACCACCGGAGGCGACGGCGAAGACGCCGGGCCGCCTGCCCATCGCCGCGCCGATCGCACCGAACCGGGCGCCCTTGGGCTCGACCTGCCAGGCCTTCGACGGCCAGAACACCTTGGTGCCCAGCAGCGAGACGATCGCGGGCACCAGCGTGAGCCCGGCCAGCAGTGCCACCGCGACCGCGATCGCCAGTGCGGGGCCGAGCGCCCGGAACATCCCGAGGCTCGACAGCGTCAGCGCCATGAACGCGATGATCACCGCGGCCGCCGCCGACGTGACGGCCTCGCCGACCTTGGCGACGGCATTGACCATCGCGGACTTCGGATCGTCGCCCGCCCGCAGCCGTTCCCGGTAGCGGAACATCAGGAACAGGATGTAGTCGGTGCCGACACCGAACAGCACGACCAGCAGGATCGAGTTCACCGAGGTATCGATCTCGAGGTCGAAGGCCTTGGCCGCCATGGCGATCAGGCCGCCGACCGTGCTCGAGATCGCGCCGATGGTGACCACCGGCAGCAGCGCGATGACCGGGCTGCGGAAGATGATCAGCAGCAGCACCAGGATCAGCACGATCGTGGCGATGCCGATGATCGCCATGCCCTTCGCACCCTGCTCGGTCTGGTCGAGGGTCTGCGCCGCCGTACCGGTGATGCCTGCCTTCAATCCGGTGTCACGCACCTGCTCCTTCAGGTGCTCACGCAGGCTCTTCACCGCCTCGCCCTGGGTCTTGTCGGCGGCGTCGGTCAGCTTGGTCATCTGTACCGCGATGACCTGGACCAGGCGATTCTCCGACGGTGGTGTCACCTGGATCCCGGTGACGCCCTTGATGTTCTGCGCGGTGAGCGCGGCGGCGGCCGCGCTCACCGTCGCCGAGTCGGCCTCGGTCAGCGCCGCGCCGTCGGCCCGCACCGCCACGATCAGCGCGGCGGGCGCGGCGTGCTGCGGAAATGCCTGCTCCTGCAGCTTCATCGCCTGGATCGACTCGTAATGCGAAGGCAGGAACTCGGATTGGTCGGTGGTCGCGGTGAGCGCGGGCGCCGTCGACAACACGGCGACGATCGCGATCACCCACAGGCCGATCACTTTCCACGGATGGTGGACGACGACGCGCCCCATTCTGGCGAACATGGTGGGAGGTCCTTTCCGGGCCTGGAAGTCAGATGTCGAGGTCCTGGATCAGCGGGTGGCTGACCCGGTCGACAATCGTCAGGTAGACCTTCGGCGGGACCTGATCGCGCACCGCCTCGAGCGAGTCGACCACCTCGACGGTGAAATCGCCCCAGTCCTGCTCGCCGATGCCGACCATCGCGCGCCAGTTCTTCCAGTCCCTGGTCCAGTTCTCGGGCAGCGAGAAGGCCGACCACTCGGCGGTCTGCTTCTGCACCACGTAATTGCCCTTGTGGGTGAGGAACACGCGGACGACCTCGACGGCCTTCTTGGTCACCTGCCGTGACTCGCCGACCTTGCGTCCGGTGAATCGCTGGGTGCGGCCGCCGCCGGGGCCGACCTTCACGACGATCGGACCGAATTCGTCCGCGGTGGGCTTGACGGTGTCGACGATCGCGGGTGTTTCGGTGGTCATTGATCACTCCAATTCGATAAGTGCGTGCGCATATGGGCATGGGTGTACGAGCGGCGAGCCCCTTGCTCCGGCTCGTCGTCGTGGTCGATGTGCGGTTGTGCGGCGACTCTGCGTCCCGTCCGTCTCACTATAAGTAGATGTATACGTATAGAGCAAGAGTCAAAAAAGGTCCGCACGGATCGACTCCGTGCGGACCGCTCGCGCGCGGCGAGAAACTACAGCTCGTAGACCCCGAACGCCCGGTTCTGGATGCACATCGGCATCACGTGGACCTGCTCGGTCCATTCGAATTCGGCTGCGGCCTCGACGGTTCCGCGTTCGTCGACGCACACACTCGCGGTGCCTGGCATGGTCAGCGGGATCAGCACGGCCAGCGGGATTCCCGCGTGGATATTGCTGTAGAGGCCGCCGCTGAAGCACAGCGGGGTGATGGCGATGCCGCGCCGCGCGCTCTCGCGGTCGGCGGCGGCCTGGGCGCCCGGCACGCCGGCACAGTCGAGGGGGTTCTCGTTCGTCGCCTGAGCGGGAACGGTCAACAGGGTGAATCCGGCCGCACAGCCCGCGGCGACGGCCATCAGGGATCGAGCAAATGAGGTCCTGGTCATAGCCGCATTGAAACACTGGCGGCCGGTCGCACCCACAATCGACGGCGGCGTGTCGAGGAGGAGAGTCAGCGTGGGACGGCCTCCAGCACGCAATCCGGCGCCGCCGTCTCCACCGTGCGCCGCAGCGTGAACCCGCACCGTGCCAGCAGGTCGCGGAACTGCTTTTCGGTGCGTTCGTGGCCGCCCTCGGTGTTCACCAGCATCTCCAGATCGATGAACTTGCCCGGATGCGGCCGCTGATGGTCCGGCAGCACCAGTTCGAGCACCAGCAAGGTCGCCGAGCGGCTCATCGCGGCGCGGACGGTGCGCAGGATCTGCTCGGCCTGCTCGTCGGACCAGTCGTGCAGGATGTGTTTGAGCAGGTAGGCGTCACCGCCCTGCGGTACCTCCTCGAAGAACGACCCGCTCTCCACCGCGCACCGTTGCGCGAGGCCCACCGCGGCGAGGTCGGCGTTCAGGTCGTCGACCACGTTCGGCAGGTCGAACACGATGCCACGCGTCGCCGGATACCGGCCGAGGATCTCGATGAGCAGGCTGCCGCGCCCGCCGCCGACGTCGACGAGCGTGCCGAACCGGCCGAAATCGTAGGCGGCGAGCAGCGGTTCGATCGACAGCGTGCTCACGCTGGTCATCGCGCGATCGAACAACTCGCCCACCTCGCGGTTCACCGCCGCGTACTCGAAGAAGCTCGCCCCGTCCAAATCCCGGCCGACAGCTTCGCCGCTGCGTACCGCGTCGGTGAGGTGAGTCCAGTGGCTGCGGTGGAACGTCGAGCCGAAGAAGCGGGACAGATCACGCAAGGTCACCTCGGCGTCGCTGCGCAGCGCGTCGCCGATGCGGGTGAGCGCGTAGGTGCCGTCGCGACGCTGGGCGAACACGTCATAGCTCACCAGCAACCGCATCAGCCTGCGTATACCCTCCTCGTCGACCTCGACCGCACGCGCCAGCTGGGCCGCCGTGCGCGGGCCATCGGCCAGCTCGTCGGCGATCCCCAGTTCGGCGGCGGTGCTGATGGCCTGGGAGAGGAATCCCGCGATCTGCAGATCCAGCAGCGCGATATGGCCGGGAACCAGCTTCCGGTGCAGGCCGCCGAGCACGTCACGCACCCGGTCGATCGCGCGGAGCACGGGCAACGGGGGGATCTTCTTCAGTGCTGTGGACGTCATGACGACTCCATTTTCGGCCGATTGACCTGCACGGACGCACTGAGTTTACGGGAATTGGGACCGGCCGGGGAGGGGGTCGCCGCCGATGAACCTGAGGTCGGCGGGTCGTCGCGGCAACACGTCGGCCTGCGGCAGACAGGACCGTGCCGGGCACCCAGGCGAACGACGGACCAGACCGTGTCCGCCTGAGGGGATACCGATGAGCCGGTCGCGCAGCTTTGCGCAGTCCAGGTCGCCGGTGCGAACGGCAGGATCGCGTCGGCCCTGCGGTGTGCGACGGGGATCAGGTCGGGGTTGCGAGTGCGAACGGCAGGACCGCGTCCGCACCGCTGGTGCGCAGGGCGTGAGCCGCGACGGTCATGGTCCAGCCGGTGTCGGTGAGGGTGTCGACCAACAGGATCGGGCCGTCGACGCCGGTGAGGTCGGGCACCTCCCACGAGTCGAACAGACCCGCGACCCGGTGCGCCGAGTTCGCCGCCGACACCGGCGGCCGATCCGGTCTGGTGTGGAGGGTGCCGAGGTTGTCGAGCCTGCCTACCTGCGCCAGCCGCGCGGCCAGACTCGCGGTGAGCTGGGGGTAGCGGGGCGACTCCAGCGCCAGGACCGAGGTCGGGCGGGTGGCCCAGTTCCAGTCGCGCAGCACGGCGATGCACGCGTCGAAGACGGCATCGGGCACCGGGGCGTCGGGGCCGTCGAGCAGCGCGCGCAGGCGCTGACCCCAGCCGAGGTCGGTGAGCCTGCCGAGGACGCGACCGGTGTCGGCGCCCGCGGAGATCTTGCCGGACAACGGGATTCCCAGCTTCGCCATGCCGGTGGGCCACTGCTTGCGCGGCGCCAGGTCGAGGCCCGGTCGGTCCAGCCTCGCCCGGGTGGCGGCGACGGCGGACTCGTCGACGGTGGTGTCGGGGCGGGTGCCGGTGCAGTTGTCGCAGCGCCCGCAATCGGGGGTGGCGGCGTCGAGCGCGCCGAGACCGGGGTCGTCGAGCTGGCGGCGCAGGAATGTCATCCGGCAGGCGGTGGTCGCCTGGTAGTCGATCATCGCCTGCTGTTCGGTATCGCGGGCAGCGGCGAGGCGCTCGTAGCGCTCGGTGTCGTAGGTCCACGGCTCGCCGGTGGACAGCCAGCCGCCACGCACCCGACGTACCGCACCGTCCACGTCGAGCACCTTCAGCACCATCTCCAGCCGCGACCGGTTCAGCTCGACGAGCGGTTCCAGCGCGATCGTCGACATCGGCCGATCGGTGTCCAGGGCGGCCAGCACCGCGCGCACGATGTGCTCACGCGGGAACGCCACCGCCGCGAAGTAACTCCAGATCCGGCTGTCCTCCGCTCCGGGCAGCAACACCACCTCGGCCCGCTCGGTACCGCGGCCCGCGCGTCCGACCTGCTGGTAGTAGGCGATGGGGGAGGACGGCGCACCGACATGCACCACGAATCCGAGATCGGGCTTGTCGAAGCCCATACCCAGCGCCGACGTCGCGATCAGCGCCTTGACCTCATTGTTCAGCAGGGCGCCCTCGAGCACCTCACGTTCGGCCGGGTCGGTCTGGCCGGTGTAGGCGGCGACGGTGTGACCGTGCGAATTCAGCACGTCGGCCAGATCGTGCGCGGCGGCCACCGTGAGGCAGTAGATGATCCCCGACCCGGGCAGCCGGTCGAGCTGCCCGCCCAGCCAGGCGGTGCGCTGCACGGCATCGTCGAACCGCACCACCGACAGGTGCAGCGACTCGCGATCCAGCGTGCCGCGCAACACCAGCGTGTCGGTACCGATCTGGCCCGCCACATCGGTGACCACGCGATCGTTGGCGGTCGCGGTGGTCGCCAGCACCGGCACGTCGGAGCCCAGGTCGGCGATCAGTGTGCGGATACGGCGATAGTCGGGCCGGAAATCATGCCCCCAGTCCGACACACAGTGCGCTTCATCGATCACCACCAGCCCGGCATCGGCGGCCAGCCGCGGCAGCACCTGATCGCGAAAGTCGGGATTGTTCAACCGTTCCGGGCTCACCAGCAGCACATCGACCTCGCCGTCGGCCACCCGCTGATGGATCTCGTCCCACTCGGTGACATTGCCCGAGTTGATCGTTTCCGCCACCACCCCCGCCCGCTCGGCGGCCGCCACCTGGTTGCGCATCAACGCCAGCAGCGGCGACACGATCACCGTCGGCCCCCGCCCGGCGCGCCGCAACAGCTTCGCCGCGATGAAGTACACCGCCGATTTACCCCAGCCGGTCCGCTGCACCACCAGCGCGCGTCTGCGCCGCACCACGAGCGCCTCGATCGCGATCCACTGGTCCTCCCGCAACCGTGCCCCGGACCCGGCCAGCTCCCGCAACAACTCCTCGGCGCGTTCGCGCAGGTCGGGAGCCGTCAGGTCGAGCACGTCATTGCCGGTCGCTGAGGTCATGCCGACCATGCTGCCCGACAGTTCCGCCTCTCCGCGATTCAGGCCAGAGTTAGGTGCGACGGGCGGAGGCAGGCGGCCGGCGGTGGGGTGGTGGCTTAGTTAGCCCGTGCCCGGGGAGTTACCCATGTTCGTGCGAGATCAGTCGGCGGGATCGTTGGGGGTGGGTTATGGCGTTCGTTCGGCGAAATGCCTGATGGGGGAGGACAATAGGGTGAGATGCCGGACTCGCCGGAGGACTCCATGGCACATAAATTCGATCCGTCTGCGGGGTGGACGCCGCCCGGGTCGCAGTTCCGGACGAATTCGGGAGTGTCTCGGACGGTCGCCGGCGCGTTTCTCGCACTGGTGGTGACGCCGGTCGGGATGGCGTTGGCCGCGCATGGTGCGCTGGATTCCAGTCGCTGGGTGATTCTCGGTGACGCCGCCGATCGGCTCGGCTCGACCCTGCAGATCATCGCGGGTGCACTGCTGTTGTTGCTGGTCAGCGCACTGGCGGGGTACACGCCGATCGCGACGATCCTGGCCGGGCTGGTCTGGGGTGTGCTGCCGGGGCTGATCTACTTCGTGTCGCCGGAGAGCACCTGGCGGCTGGTGGGGGATCTGCCGCTGATGACCGATGAGCTGCACATCGCGCTCAACGCCTGGATCACCAGCGGCTTCACCTTCGTTGTCGGGCTGTTGCTCGTCGGCGCGGGGGGGGGGGGGCCCCCCCACCCGACAAGATAAACCCCCACAACAACATGTACAGTACCAGCCGCGCCCCCCACGCG
>NZ_JBHXMY010000009.1:25664-29477 GCF_042720195.1 Nocardia sp. NPDC058497
TGTAACACCCGTGGTTACACATTGGTTGTTGGGTTTTTTCTGGTGGGCGGGGTGTGGGCGGGCACCCTGCGCCGACGATGACTCACCCCTTCACACAGAGGACCTGACGCAGCGTCGCCACCACGTCGACCAGGTCGGCCTGGGCCGCGATCACCTCGTCGATGTCCTTGTACGCGGCCGGGATCTCGTCGACCACACCCGCGTCCTTGCGCGACTCCACGCCCTCGGTCTGGGCGATCAGATCCGCGACGGTGAACTGCTTCTTGGCCGCGGTCCGGCTCAACCGCCGCCCCGCACCGTGCGACGCCGACTGGAACGAGGCCGGATTCCCCTTGCCCCGCACCACATACGACCGTGTCCCCATCGATCCGGGAATCAACGCGAGGTCACCCGCACCCGCCCGCACGGCACCCTTGCGGGTGACCAGCATCGGCATGCCGTCGATGATCTCCTCCGCCACATAGTTGTGATGACAGGAAATCGGCTCGTCGAAACGCACATCGCGGCCGGCGAATTCGTCGCGCACCGCCCGGCACACCAGCGACAGCATCACCGCGCGATTGCGCGCGGCGTATTCCTGCGCCCAGGTGAGGTCACGCCGGTAGGCGTCCATTTCCGGTGTCCCGGTGAGGAATACCGCCAGATCGCGATCGGGCAGCGACTGGTTGTGCGGCAGCGCCCGCGCGATCGCCATATGCCGCTCCGCCAGCTCCTTGCCGATATTGCGCGAACCGGAGTGCAGCAGAATCCACACGGCGTCGTCCTGGTCGAGGCAGACCTCGATGAAGTGATTGCCCGACCCGAGCGACCCGATCTGCTTGTGCGCCTTGGATTCCAGCGACGACACACCCGGATGCAGCTCGCCGAACTCACGCCAGAACCGGTCCCAGCCCTTCGTCCGCGCCGACTGCCCATGCGAACCGGCATGCAGCGCACCGACGTTCACCGCCTCCTTGTGCGCGTGGAATCCGACGGGCACAGCCCGCTCGATCCGCGACCGCAGGGAATGCAGGTTGTCGGGCAAATCCGCAGCGGTCAACCCGGTCTTGACGCTCTCCATGCCGCAACCGATATCGACACCGACCGCGGCCGGCGCGACCGCGTCCCGCATCGCGATGACCGACCCCACCGTCGCGCCTTTGCCCAAGTGCACATCCGGCATCACACGCAGTCCGTACACCCATTTCAGCTCCGCGATATTGCGGAGCTGACGCAGCGCTGACTGCTCGATCTCGTGCTCGTTGGCCCACATGAGCGTCTGCGCCCTGGTGCCGCGCAGCTCGACGGGAAACATGGTTGTTCCTTCCTCTGTTCGTGTGTAGTAACGGTAGGTAACACCAGCGCGGGTTTGCATCTGATTTTCGCGGCACCGAAAGCACGAACGATCGGGGGATTCGATGGCGTTCAAGATCGGCACACCGGAAGTGGAGCTCGACCCGGCGATCCCTGGTGTTGCCTATACGGTCGGGCTGCTTCAGGCCGACGGTTCGCACGAAGGCAGTCTCGAGGGCAAGGGACGGGTCTCGCTGGAGCTGTCTGTCCGTGACCAGACGGTGTTGACGCAGATTGCGGACATACTCCCCTGTTACTCGTCGATCGGCCGTCGAAGTCGCGCGACCAATTTTGCGGCACGCTCAGAGACGGCGACACTGAGGTTATACGACAAATCTACCCGTCGGGCCTTCGCGAATCTCGGCGTAACAATCGGCCGGAAGGCCGAGGAGATAGCGCCTCCGGCGCAGCCCTTCGCTGAAGCCGACTACCTGCGCGGCTTACTCGACGGCGATGGGTCAGTCGGCTTTACCCGCAAAGGCGAGCCATTTGTGAGCTTTGTGACGGCGAGCCCGGCAGCGGCCGAGTTCTTCTGCCGTGCGGTGCGAAACGTTTGCGGGGTTGAGCGAAGCTGCCGCCCCAATCAGCGGGACGGAGTACGTAACATCATGGTGCTGAACCGAGGGGCGGCGCAGCTCGCTGCCTGGGCGTGGTATTCGCCGGACGTTATTGGGATCGAGCGCAAGAGTGCGGCAGCGGCTGGTGTGGCGCAGTGGTCGCCTTCTGCCGCGAAGGCGGGCCGGTATGGCGTTACCCGGCAGCGGTGGACCGCACTCGAGGACGCTGTCGTTCTCGAGCACCCTCCGATGGAGGCAGCAAAATTGCTGGGACGCACGGTTTCCAGTGTTTCCGCGCGACAATGGCGGCTGCGGCGCAGAGTGGGTTGACCGGCGTCAGCCCGTGGTCAAATAGCCCCGAGGATTGTTTCGATCTCTTCCCGACCCGGTATGGACGAGCTGGCGCCAAGGCGAGTCGTCGCCAGTGCGCCGGCGGCATTCGCCCAGTTCACGGCGCTATTCGGGCTGTCTGTCCAGGTCGCGACGAGAGCGCCGGTGAAGGCGTCACCGGCGCCGGTGGTGTCGACGACGTCGACGGTGAGTCCGGCGACAGCGAACTCCGTGCCGTCGGCGCATCGGTACACCGCACCATCGCCACCGAGGGTACGTACCACGTGTGGCACCCGGTTCAGCTCAGCTGCATACCGTTCGGCCTCCAGCGAATTCACCATGGCGAGGTCGACATCGGCCCACAACTCGGCAGGTAGCGCCCGGACGGGCGAGGGATTGAGCGCGACGACCGTGCCCGATGCGCGGGCGTGCTGAGCTGCCGCGGCCACTGTGCGGAGGGGAATCTCCAGCTGGCACAGCAGGATGTCGGCGGCCGCGATCGCCGCGAGCTCGTCTTCGGTCAGGTCGGTCACCCGGCCGTTCGCGCCCGCGACGACGATGATGCTGTTCTCGCCGGTTCCGTCGACCACGATGGTCGCCACGCCGCTGGGGCCATCGACCGTGCGCAGCAGTGCGGTGTCGACACCGGCCTCGGCCAGCGTGGATCGCAGCGTGGTCCCGAACGCGTCGTCACCGACGGCGCCGAGGAACCGCACCTGTGCGCCCGAGCGGGCTGCCGCGATCGCCTGGTTCGCGCCCTTGCCGCCGGGGACGGTCGCGAAACCGGACCCGAGCACCGTCTCGCCTGGTGCTGGGCGTTGCGCCGTGGTGGTGACCAGATCCATGTTGACGCTGCCCAGCACGACGACGGTGGATGCGGCGGAGTCCATAGCGGCAAATCTAGCGGCGGCGGCACGGTCGGCGGTGATTTCGGGTGGCGAGCGCGGTGTGACCTGTGGACAAGTTCCGCGGCGGCGCGAATTCCTGTGGACAACTCTGTCCCGCCGCCGGTCGGAGCCGTATTCCGGGGTCCGGGTGGCGGCGAGCGGGACAGCCGCACTGCGTACGCTGATACCCATGACGGTAGAAGTGACCCCCGAGCTCGACATCCGCGCAGCGGTGCACGACGCCGCCCGCAGGGCTCGCGTCGCGTCCCGCGTGCTGGCTCAGCTGACCACGGCGCAGAAGAACGACGCACTGCACGCGGCGGCCGACGCGCTGCTCGCCGCCGCCGATCGCGTCCTGGCGGCCAATGCCACCGACATCGCGACCGCGCAGGCCGCAGGCACCGAGGAGAACCTGCTCGACCGCCTGCGGCTGACCAAGGAGCGCATCGACGGCATCGCCTCGGGCCTGCGCCAGGTCGCCGGGCTGCCCGATCCGGTCGGCGGCGTCATCCGCGGTTCCACGCTGCCCAACGGGCTCGAGATCCGCCAGACCCGCGTGCCGCTCGGCGTCGTCGGCATGGTCTACGAGGCCAGGCCCAATGTCACCGTCGACGCGTTCGGCCTCGCGCTCAAGTCGGGCAACGCGGCCCTGCTGCGCGGCTCCTCCTCGGCGGCGAACTCCAACGCCACCCCTGTCTCTTATACAC
>NZ_JBHXMY010000010.1:0-29033 GCF_042720195.1 Nocardia sp. NPDC058497
CGTCGAATCAGCGCAGCCGACGACCGTCCCGCGCGCCGAAGAAGTACACGTGCTCGGGATCGACGGTCAGCTGCAGCAGCTCGCCCTTGGCCGGCGGATTACGCCAATCCACCCGCGTCACAATCGTTTCCCCGGTCTGCCCGTTCGCGCCGTCGGAGGCCGCGCGACCGTAGACGTAGGCGTCGGAGCCGAGCTCCTCGACCACATCCACCTCCATCCGGAGACCGCCGTCGCCCACCTCGAGGTGCTCGGGACGGATACCGAGCACGACCGTGCCCTCGCCCGCGTCGGCCACCGCGCGCGGCACCGGCACCGGGTAGCCACCGATGGTGACGGCACCGTCGACGACGGGCAGCGTGAACAGGTTCATCGCGGGCGAGCCCATGAACCCGGCGACGAACATGTTCGCCGGATCCCGGTAGAGGTCGCGCGGGGACGCGCACTGCTGCAGCAGCCCGTCCTTGAGCACGGCGACGCGGTCACCCATCGTCATCGCCTCGACCTGGTCGTGGGTGACGTAGACGGTGGTGGTGCCGAGCCGGCGCTGCAGCTGGGCGATCTGGGTGCGGGTCTGCACGCGCAGCTTGGCGTCGAGGTTCGACAGCGGCTCGTCCATCAGGAACACCTGCGGCTGGCGCACGATCGCGCGGCCCATCGCCACGCGCTGACGCTGACCGCCGGACAGCGCCTTGGGCTTGCGGTCCAGGTACTGCTCGAGGTCGAGCAGCTTGGCCGCGGCCAGCACCCGCTCGTCACGCTCGGCCTTGGACACCTTGGCCAGCTTCAGCGCGAAGCCCATGTTCTCCGCGACCGACATGTGCGGGTAGAGCGCGTAGTTCTGGAACACCATCGCGATATCGCGATCCTTGGGCTCGGCATGGGTGACGTCGTTGTCGCCGATCAGAATGCGTCCGCCGTTGACCTCCTCGAGGCCGGCCAGCATCCGCAGCGAGGTGGACTTGCCGCACCCGGAGGGGCCGACGAGGACCAGGAATTCGCCGTCGGCGATCTCCAGATCGAGTGCGTCGACGGCCGGTGTGGTCGCACCGGCGTAGAGCCTGGTGGCGCGGTCGAAGGTCACGGTAGCCATGCGTAGATCAACATCCCATCCCGGCAGGAACGTGCCGGACGATCCGAGTACAGGGTCGCAGGGATCGTAGCGGCCGTGACCAGGCCGCGCCGGATTCCGGGTAGCCTCGGTCGCGGAGCCCACCCGAGTGCGGAGGAGCACGGTATGAGTCGTCCAGTTCGTATCGGAGTCCAGCTGCAGCCACAGCACGCGCCCGAGTACGCGCTCATCCGCGACGCGGTGTTGCGCGCCGAGGACGCCGGCGTCGACATCATCTTTAATTGGGACCATTTCTACCCACTCACCGGCGACCCGGTCGGCGCGCATTTCGAATGCTGGACCATGCTCGGCGCGTGGGCCGAACAGACCGAGCGAGTCGAGATCGGCGCGCTGGTCACCGGCGGCGGCTACCGCAATCCCGATCTGCTCGCCGACATGGCCCGCACCGTCGACCACATCAGCGACGGCAGGCTCATCCTCAGCATCGGCGCCGGCTGGTTCCAGCATGACTACGACGAGTACGGCTACGAGTTCGGCACGCCAGGCACCCGGCTGAACCTGCTCAAGGACAACCTGCCCCGGATCAAAGCCAGGCTCGCGAAGCTGAATCCGGCGCCGGTCAGGGAGATCCCGATCCTCATCGGCGGTGGCGGCGAGCGCAAGACACTGCGGCTGGTCGCCGAGTACGCCGACATCTGGCATTCCTTCGCCGATCTCGATGCCCTGACGCACAAGAACACGATCCTGGCCGAGCACGCGGCGGCCGCAGGCACCGACGCGGCGCGAATCGAGCGGTCGGTGCCGTGGCCTGGCCGGGCGAACGCTGACGCGTTGCACGCGGCCGGTGTCACCCTGTTCACCGTGGGCGTTTCCGGTCCCGACTACGACCTGACCAAGGTCGAGCAGGCGATCCAGTGGCGTGACGACGTGAACCCGGAGCCCCTCGAAGGACTCGCCTGACCAGGTGATCCGCGTCGCCGACAGGCGCGTAACCAGCACTGTGCGAGGTTGCGGCTAGGGTTTATCGCCATGGCTGGTGTGCGTGCTGTGCGAACCCGGGCGCGGATCGCCGCGTTGTTGCTGCTCGTCGGCGTGGCCGCGACCGGGTGTGGTGGCGGCGACACGGCGACGCGGGATCTGTGTTCCCCACCGGGCCAGAGTGCCGCCTCGGCGGCGCCGAACAATCTCGCCTCCTCCGAGACCGCGGGCACCGACCGATACACCACGCAGACCACCGCGCCGGTCGAGTCGATCGACACGAGCAAACTCGGCCTGCTCAACCCGGGCACGCTGAGCGTCGGCACGCTGTCGGACGCGCCGCCGAGCATCTGCGTGAACGGGCAGGGCTCGTTCACCGGCTTCGACAACGAGCTGCTGAAGGCGATCGCGGCGAAACTCGGTCTGCGGGTGGAGTTCTCGGGCACCGAGTTCGCCGGGCTGCTCGCCCAGGTATCGGGCAAGCGGTTCGATGTCGGGTCGTCCAACATCACCACCACCGATGCGCGCCGCGAGCTGGTCGGCTTCACCAACGGCTACGACTTCGGCTACTTCTCGCTGGTCGTGCCGCAGGGCAGCGCCATCAAGGGCTTCGGCGACCTGAACGCAGGCACCCGTATCGCGGTCGTGCAGGGCACGGTGCAGGACGAGTTCGTGGTGAACCAGCTGCGGCTGGACCCGGTGAAATTCCCCGACTACAACACCGCCTACGCGAACCTGAAGTCCGGCCAGGTCGACGCCTGGGTCGCGCCGTCGGCGCAGGCCGAGGGCGCGATCAAGCCCGGTGACGGAATCGTGGTGTCGGAGAACACCTTCAGCCTGGACAACTTCGTCGGCTACGCCGTCGCCAAGAACAACCAGCCGCTCATCGACGCGCTGAACTCCGGTCTGGACGCGGTGATCGCCGACGGCACCTACGCCGGCCTCTACGCCGACTGGGTGCCGCGCGAACTGCCGCCCGGCTGGAAGCCCGGCTCCAAAGCCGCACCCGCGCCGCAACTTCCGGACTTCGCCGCGATCGCCGCCGAGAAACAGCCGGGTGCGACCGGGCCGGTGGCGCAGAAGTCGACCCTGCAGCAGCTGAAGGACACGTTCTTCGACTGGTCGTTGTACAGCAAGGCCTTTCCCGATCTGATCAAGACGGGCCTGCCGAATACGCTGATCCTGGCGCTGGTTTCGGGCGTGCTCGGCACCGTGCTCGGCATGCTCCTCGCGGTGATGGGCATTTCCCGCACGCGCTGGCTGCGCTGGCCCGCCCGCGTCTACACCGACATCTTCCGCGGCCTGCCCGCCGTCGTGATCATCCTGCTGATCGGCCTCGGCATCGGCCCGGTGGTCCGCAACCTCACCGGCGGCAATCCGTACTGGCTCGGCGCGGTCGCGCTGGCGCTGCTCGCGGCCGCCTATATCGGCGAGATCTTCCGCTCCGGTATCCAATCGGTCGAACCGGGCCAGCTCGAGGCCGCGCGCGCCATCGGTTTCGGCTACCGCCAGGCGATGACGCTGGTGGTGATCCCGCAGGGTGTGCGCCGGGTGCTGCCCGCGCTGATGAACCAGTTCATCGCGCTGATCAAGGACTCGTCGCTGATCTACTTCCTCGGCCTGCTCGCCTCCCAGCGTGAGCTGTTCGCGGTCGGCCGCGACCTCAACGCCCAGACCGGCAACCTGTCCCCGCTGGTCGCGGCGGGCCTGATGTATCTGGTGCTGACCATTCCGCTCACCCACCTGGTGAACTACATCGACGGCCGGATGCGCACCGGAAAACCGACGCCCGCCGACCCGATCGAGCAGGCCGTCATCACGGAAGGACGCGGCGCATGATCGGTCAGCGCCCGGAGGAGGCAGCTCGCGTAACCACGCAGGGCGCCCCGAGCATGCGAAGGAGTCACAGCATGAGTGCATCGCTGACCGGCACCGGTCTGAACCTGACGCTGGGCAACAACCACATCCTGCGCGGCGTCGACATCCACGTCGAGGCCGGGCACGCGACGACCGTCATCGGCCCGTCCGGCTCGGGCAAGTCGACCCTGCTGCGGGTACTCAACCGCCTGCACGAACCCGACTCCGGTGACGTGCTGCTCGACGGCAAGTCGGTGCTGCGCGATGACCCCGACAAGCTGCGCCAGCGCATCGGCATGGTGTTCCAGCACTTCAACCTGTTCCCGCACAAGACCGTCGCCGACAACATCGCGCTCGGCCCGCGCAAGCTGCGCGGCCTGTCCGCCGAGCAGGCACGGGCGCTGGCGCTGGAACAGCTGGAAATCGTCGGCCTGGCAGGCAAGGCCGATGCCAGGCCCGCCGCGCTGTCGGGCGGCCAGCAGCAGCGCGTCGCCATCGCCCGCGCGCTCGCCATGAAACCGGAGCTGATGTTCTTCGACGAGGCCACCTCGGCGCTCGACCCCGAACTGGTCAAGGGCGTGCTCGCGCTCATGGCTGACCTCGCCTCGGGCGGTATGTCGATGATCGTGGTGACCCATGAGATGGGCTTCGCCCGCAGCGTCTCCGACAGCGTCGTGTTCATGGATCAGGGCGTCGTCGTGGAGACCGGCACCCCCGACGCGCTGTTCGACGACGCCAAGACCCCGCGTCTGCGCCGCTTCCTCGATCAGGTCCTCTGACCAGGTCTTCCGGGTCGCAGCAACGCATGCGCAACTGTTAATGTCGGACGTGCTCCAGCTGCAATCGACCGGTACGAGTACAGGGAGATCCGCATGACAACGCCGCCACACACAGAGCACCCCGAGCACACCCACGTCCACGGCCCCACCTGCGGCCATGTCGCCGTCCCGCACGGCGATCACGTCGACTACGTCCACGACGGCCACCTGCACCGCGAACACGCGGGCCACTTCGACGAGTGCGAGGTCTCGGAACACGTCGAGTGCACCACCCACGACCACGTCCACGGCCCCGGCTGCGGCCATGTCGCCGTCCCGCACGGCGACCATGTCGACTACATCCACGACGGCCACCGCCACGCGGCGCACGACGGTCACTTCGACGAACACTGACCAGCTGATTCCACCCGGGTCGCGCGTCCGGGTGGATTTCGCGTCCCCGCAATACTTCTGGCTCGACGATCGATCCTCTGCCCGGATACTCTCTGGAGTGTTCTGGCGGCCAGTGGTATGTCTGCCGATTCATGAAATGGAGAGTTTCGGCAGATGGGCAGATCAATCAGGCGCGCCATGGCCTTCGGTCTCGCGGGCACTGTGCTGGCGGCCTGCGTCGCCACGTTCGGCGCGGGCAACGGTCTGGCCGACGGCGCGGATCCGATCATCGAGTCGAAGAAGCTGCTCGCCTCGCCGACCACGGCCGACGGATCGCACATCATCTCCAGCAGGGTCGATGATCGCAATCTGACCATGTTCGTCTTCTCCGCCGCGATGAACAAGGGCATCACGGTGCGGGTGCAGCGTCCCAGGGACGCGTCCGAGCCACGTCCGGTGCTCTATCTGCTCAACGGCGCGGGTGGTGGTGAGGACCGGGCGACCTGGTGGCAGAACACCGATATCGGCGACTTCCTCGCAACCAAGGACGTCAACGTCGTGATGCCGATCGGCGGCGCCTGGGCGTACTACACCGACTGGCAGCGCGACGACCCGGCACTCGGCCGCAACAAATGGCGCACCTTCCTGCTCGACGAACTGCCGCCGCTGGTCGATCAGGCCTTGGGCACCAACGGCGTCAACGCCATCGCCGCGAACTCGATGACCGCGACGGCCGTGCTGCAGCTCGCCGAAGCCAGGCCGGGCTTCTACCAGTCCGTCGCCGGCTACAGCGGCTGCGCGCAGATCGCCGACCCGATCGGCAAGCAGTTCACCAAACTGGTGGTGGAAACCTAAGGCGGCGGCGATGTCCGCAAAATGTACGGCGCCGACGACGATCCGGCCTGGGCCGCCAACGACCCGGTCGTGCACGCCGAGAAACTGCGCGGCACAAGGTTATTCGTCTCCGACGCTTCCGGCCTGCCCGGCTCGCACGACCGCATCGACGACCCGTACATGATGAACCCGACACCGTTCGGCCTGGCGAATCAGCTCGTCGTCGGCGGCATCATCGAGGCCGCGGTGAACTGGTGCACGCGCAATCTCGAGGCCAAGCTGAGCGAGCTGCAGATCCCGGCGACCTTCGACCGCCAAGCCACCGGAACCCACTCCTGGGGTTACTGGCGCGATGCCTTCTACCGGTCCTGGCCGGTCCTCGCCGCGGGGCTCGGCCTGCCCGAATAGGTCAGTCGGTCACGGTGGCGAAGGCGGACCAGAGCAGCGGGGAGTTCTCCGGAGCAGGGTCGGTCCGCCACGCGGCCAGTTGTGCTCGTTGCCAGGTCAGCAGGGTGGGGATGGGTGTGGGTGCATCGTGGGCGGTGTCCACGGCACAGATGGCGGCCCGCAGCGGGTAGGCCGTGGTGTCGGTGAGGGTGTGGAAGGCGTGGTCGGTGGGCAGCGGCCAGCGGGTCGCCGTCACCAGCTCGGCGCCCGCCGACAGCGCCGCGGTGGTGAGCCCGAGAGCTTCGGTGAAGCGCAGGTCGCCGCCGCTTTCGCAGGCGATAAGGGCGACGCGGCTCGGCATCGGCCACAGTGTTCGGCCGGGCACCGGCGACGGGTCGATGGTGTAGGTGCCGAGCAGGAGGTCTTTGGCCGAGAGCGGGCGGTGCGTGCGATTCGGTGCCGCGAACCCAGGGGTGTCGGCGGTGCAGCTCAGGTGCAGCTCGGCGTGCTCGCTCTCGCCGGATTCCGGTGCTGGAGAGGTGACATGGCCGACGTAGACGAGTCTGCTCGCGCCCGCCCTGAGCACTTCGGATAGCCAGTTGCGATCGGTATCGGTTCGGCGGAACAGGTCGACCGGGTCGGCGACCCGGGGCACGACCCGGTCCAGATAGCTCCGGAAGTGCTGGGTCACCGGTGTTTCCGCACCCGGCCTGCCGAGTACGGAACCGAGCTCGGAGTCGGCTCTGAACCCGGGAACGCGGGGATCGAGTATCGCGACGACCGGCAGCTCGCGGGTATCGCTCCAGCGGTGCACGATCCGCTCCGGCGAGTGCACCACCGAAACCGGGGCGAGCAGGCTGACATCGGCGATATCGAGCAGCCGGATCTGCGGATCGGGCGCGATGATCTCCCACGGCACCTGCGCCAACCGCGGTGACGGCTGAATCCGCAGATGTGGCCGAACTCCGCGTTGCGACAGCTCGTAGAGCTGCATGGCCAATCCGTACGGCAGCAGGGTGCGAGATAGGGCCTGTGCCAGTTGGTTTTCCGCATCTGGTTCGGCGAGCGCGCCCGTGGTCATCACTCGCCGCAGGTCATCGGGCCGCGACGGATCCGGCACCGCATCGGCCAGCAGCCGCAGCGTCGCCCGGACGTCGTCCTGGGGGATCACGCCCACCCCGCGCGCCAGGGCTTCATCGGCCCAGCGCCAGGACACGTAGACATCGCCCGCGTCGGCCATTCGAATGAACGCGGTGGGTATCTCGACCGCCGAAACCGGCTCGTCCGTGCTTCGACTCGGTGAACGGCCGCCTGAACCCACGCTCGATTGTCCGGGTGACGCGGCCGAGTGAGATGCACCGGACGTCGAATCCGCGTGCTCGTCCTGGGGAGGCTTCATAACGCGATCACCCGCTCGTCGCGGACGGCGCGACCGTAACGCCGCTCGGCATAGAAGATGAAGTCGGCCAGCACTATTCGTCCACTCTCGATGAGTCTGGGCGGGGGTGCGACGGGGATTCCGGCCGCGGCGGCGACATCCGCGAGGGCCGCGCCCAGCTGTAGCGCGGGTGTGGTGATCGGTTCGGTGGGTGTGGGATCGAACAGCTGGAATTCGAGGGTCGGCGCGGCGGTCTCGGCGAACGCGGCGGGATCGAGAGTGGTTCCCGCGCACAGGCTATCGATCAGATCGCTCACCAGCTGACCATTGCCGGAGCGGGCGGCGCAGCGGAAGGCCAGGCGCATGGCGGGTTCGGCTACGGTGCGGTGCCAATGCTCGCGCTGGTTGCCGTTGGGGAGGGTGTGGCGCACCGCGTCGATGGCCAGTGCCGACGAAACCGCCAGGGTGACAGCGCGGGCGAGCACGGCCGGATCGGGTTGCGGCGCCTGTTCGATGGTGGTGTGCAGGAGTTCGGCGTGCCAGTAGTCGAGCTGGGCGCAGTGCATGCCGAGCCCGTGTGCGGAGTAGACCGCGAACGATGCCGCGAGCAGTTCCTCGGCTTGCGCGAGATCACCCTCGGCGCAGGCGACCGTGGCCAGGCGCAGCCGGACATCCGCCGCATCCACCACGGCGCCGGTTTCATCGAAACGCGCCAGAGCCTGCTCGTAATACGTTCGCGCCATGGCGAAGTCACCCCTGTTCTCGGCGAGGAAGCCCATCGTCTTGGCGCCGGTCCCGGACCAATGTCCCAGCTCGGCGGCCTCGAAGAACCGCTGACTGGCCCGCAGCGGCTCCTCGGCCTCGTCGAGTCGCCCCGCCCGCACCAGCATGGTGGCCAGATTCTGCCGCGACTCGGCGACGGAGGCGGCATCGCCCGCCGCGACGAGGGCGGCCACACCCTGCCGGGCGAAGTCGATGGCCAGTTCCCACCGGCCGGTCTCGAACGAACTCGCCGCCAGGTTCATCAACGGGTGCCCGGCCAGCTCCGGCGCGAAACGCTCGGTCACAAGCAGGGATTCGGTCGCCAGTTCACCCGCGCGCGCCCACTGCTGCCGATGCAGCGCGACCGCGGTCAGCGAGAGCAGACACGCCACCCGCAGCAGACCCTGCTCGGTCCCGTCGGCCAGCAGCGCCCGCGCTTCCTCGAGCACCTCGTGCGCGGCATCGAAATCACCGAGGTGCTGCAGTGCCTGCGACAGATTGACCAGTGCCGCAGGGCGCTGATGCGCCGCGTCATCGGGCATGACGGCCAGCGCGGTCCGGAACAACGTCACCGACCGCCGATGATCACCGAGCTCGTCGGCCATACTCGCCGCATTGATCAGCGCCGCACTCCGCAACCGCGGCGCGGCACCCTCGGCGGCCCGCTCGAAGATCGCCATCGCCTCGACCACATCACCACGCTGATATGCCGCATACCCCGCGGTGAGCTGCGCGTCGTCCTGGCCGGAGGGCCTACCGGTCGCTGCCATCCCCAACCCCAATCCGCGCTCTGCGCACATTCTTCGCTCTCGCGGTCGAATTCCGCACCACTGCGGCGATCAGTGAACGCTCAGCGCAGGTGATGGCCATCAGAAGTCCTCATCCGTCCCGGCAGCCGCCGCTTCGGCGGTCAGGAGCGAGTCGCCGGTGTGCTCGGTGAGGCGAAGGCGGGCGAACCGGCGGAGCTGAGCACGAACATCCGACTCCTCGTGCGGAGGATCGGCAGGGCCGACACCGGGAACGAAAATGGTTATCTCAGGCAATGTTTCAGGAGGTCCAGGAATCTGGACGGATCCCGTCCAGGCGTCGCCCCGCAGGTACAACGGCGTCGTGAACTCCACGCCGGCCGACGGCGATACCCCCGCTTGGTCCGTGGGGGCAGGCTGAGCCGATCGCACCCGCACGTACGGCCGAAGGTGTTCGGGGACCAAACCTCGGCAGTCCGGGGCGGCAACCACACTGACCTGCACCGTCGATATCTCGGCAGTCCGTGCGACCTGCCAAGACACCGCGTTCCCGCCCGCATCGAGAATCCCGGGCGGGCAACGCCGCCAATCCCATTCGCCACTACCGCGCGCGATGATCAGCCCACCGCCATCCGGAGTCGATCCGCCTGCGGCCAGCGCGTATTCGTCCGCGCGGCCGCGAGATTTGTTCAGTAGGTGATCGTCATCGGCGGCAGTCGTCGTACCCTGATCCGCCCCTGATCTGGTATCGAGAGGTTCGTGCGCTGCGGCGGAGCTGGATCCGGGCGGCAGATCGAAACGGATCTGTGAATCGGGTCGGGTGAACGGTTCGGCGTCGGCACCGTCGAGTGCGGTGTCGCACGCGTCGGTCAGCTCGGTGATCTCGGCGGCAAGCAGATCTGGATCGAGGGCGGGGATCCCGTCGACGGTCGACGCCGGCCACCACCGAGCTGCCCAGTGCGCGTATGCGAGTCGGCGCAGGGCGTTTACCAACGCCGGTTGCGCAGGCACGGCCGAGAGTGTGTGCTGCCTGGCGGCATCAGCATCAGCATCGGCAACCGCGAGCGCGGTATCGACATCGGGGTCGGCGTCGGCGTGCGCGCGGGCGAGCTCGGCGTCGGCGTCGGCGTCGGCGTGGGCGAGCGTGGTGTGGGGGTCGGTGGACGTGGTGTCGGCGAGCGCGGTGGCGGTGTTGGCGAGCGTGGTGTCGGCGACGGCGAGCGCGGCAACTTCGCCGTAGACCGCCCACAGCCAGTCCTGTGCGGATTCCGGGTCATCCAGTACGGCAGCCGGAAGAGATTGTTCGGCAAACAGATTCCACGACAGGTGTCCGCCGGTCACTTCCAGCACGAGAACGTCGAGGCCGGGCGCATCGTCGAGCACCGTCGGCGCAGTCAGTGCCCGCGTCGCCGAGAGTGGCCCGCCGGTGGCACTCTGCGGGACCAGCGTCACCAGGCCCGCCGCGAGCTGGATGCGGATCGTCGTCATCAGCTCGCCCTCGCTTCCGCCGCCGCGTGCTCGCCCATGGTGGTGAGCGCCTGCTTCACCCTGGCCCGATGGTCCAGGATCACCGACCGCGCGACCCCGTCGAGCAGATCCCACAGCTCACCCGGATCGACCACTGGCATCTCCCGTACGTCCCGCCCATGCAATCGGACCCACAACCTGCGCAGATAGGGCCGCCACGGGGTGTGCAGCTCGGCGGCGACGGCAGCCAGCGGACCCGTCGCACCGTCGACCACATGCACCGCGTACCGCCGGGCCTGCAGCACATAAGCTTCCCGCCGCCAGCGACTGTTCACCACCTCGTGCGCGCGCGACGGTCCGCTGTCGGGCGCCGTGCCTCCGGTCGTCGGCTGGCCCGCGCGAGTATCGGCCCCGCCGCGGGATGTCGCCTGCTCGAGGTTGCCCCGCGGACTGGTCGCCAGGCCTTCGACGCCGGACTGGGCGCTGCTGGTCTGAGCGTCGTCGGCCTGTGTGTGGTCGGCCTGCGAGTCGTCGGCCGGTACATGGCCGGGTCTCTCGGCGCCGACCGGTGCGTGGTCGGCCTGCGTGCCCCCAGCCTGTGCGTGGCATGGCCTCGAGGCCTGGTCCGTCCTGGCGACCGCCGCAGCTCTGGTGTCAGCTTGCTGGCTGAAGGAGGCCGCGCCGATCGGCGAGAGACCCAGTGCCAGTTCGCATCCCGCGGCCGCTGTGACTCGCAGCGACTCGTCCAGCAAGCCCCATGGCGAGCAGCTGCGGGAAATCTCCGTCGTGACTAGTTCGGGGATGCCGGGCAGGTCGGTGCGGTCGATGCTGCCCTGGAGCACGGTGAAGACCCGCTCGTAGACGGTCCGGTCGAACGGCAGGCCGAGATTGGCGGTCGACGCGGAGGCGCCCAGGTCGGGGCGTTGGGGACAGGTGTGCACAGTCAGGCCGAGGTCGTCGGCGCCGTGGGCCGGGTGTGTTCGCCAGAGGGCGATGCCACGGTGGGTGCCGGCTTGGTCTTCGATCAGCTCGTCGAGCAGGGGGCCCGCGTCGGCCGGGTCGCCGTCGCGGGCCAGTGTGCTCGCCTCGAGCAGTTCGGTCAGCGCGGGGGACAGATCGCGGGCACCGAAATCGGACAGTGGCCGCCTGCGCCAGGCGACATCGAGCAGCGCGGTGAGCTCGCTCAGCCGATTCGGTTCGATCACATGGGCTTTCAAGGCCGTGGTGGTGCGCCCGCCGGTGCTGTCGTGGATCTCCCGCAGCGCCGCCTCGGCCGGCGCCCGCGCGTCGAGGCCGGGTGCGCCGTGCACGGTGGCCAGTTCGAAGCAGCGCTGGAAGTACAGGTCCTGGGCATTGCCCTCGGTGATCCGCAGTGCCCGCCGTACCTGTTTGAGCACCGTGAACCAGTCCGCGCAGGCGCGCAGCGCGTCGGAGTGGGCGAGAACCAGCGAGGTCACCAGGGCGACGCCGTCGGCGGAGAGCACGGTGCCCGCGCACAGCGGATGCTGCACCGGCCGGACGACCAGCGGATCGAGGATCAGCTTCACGGTGCGCCGCAACGGGCCACCCCGGGGGCCGCTCAACGCCTCGACACCGTCGAGACCGCGCCACACCTCGTCGAGCACCATGGCGCGGGGTCTTCGCATTCGACCAGGTTAACGGCATTTCCGGCGGGTGACCCGGCGAAAAGTTGGGATCGGTAGGGCTGCACGGATTTCTACCTTTCTCTCAACGGGTCACCGACCCGCTCACACCGAGAGAACGGAAAACACCATGAACACCAAGCTGATCGCAGGCCTCGCCGCTTCCGCCGCCGCCACCGCGCTGTTCGTCACCGGCTGCAGCGACTCCGGCAGCAGCTCGACCCCGAGCGGCACCGGCTCGGCCGCGCCTGCCCCGGCCGCGGGCAAGTCCACCGCGAGCGTCGACGGCAAGGAATTCACCGCCAAGTTCGACACCACCTGCGCCAAGCAGGGCGGCACCCTCGCGCTGGCACTGACCGACCTGGCCAACGCCACCTACGGCAACCTCTCGGTCAGCGCGTCGGTCGAGGGCGACACGGTCCAGGCGGTGGCCATCGCGGGCTCGCAGGGCGGCTCGAACGGCCTGCCCTACGCCGTCGGCTACGGCAACGGCCAGCCCGGTGGCTCGGCCACGCTCGTCAAGGACGGCAACACCTTCCGCATCACCGGCGAGGGCGTCAGCGCTCCGGACATGACGAACCCGCTGGCCGGCCCGGCCACCGCCAAGTTCGACATCACCTTCGCCTGCACCACGATCGTCTGACCCTGTCGCGACCCGGTCGCACTACTTCACGAGGAGGAATCATGAAATCCAAGCTGCGTGCGGCCGCGGTCGCCTTCGGGATCCTGTCCATCGGCTACTACCTCTGCTACGGCGTTCCCGGATAGGCCGAGGGAAGGCGACCGCTGACTAACTCGAATTCCACCCGCAGATGTAGCTCGAGCGCCGCAGCCAGTCGCTCGAGCAGCGGGATCGTCGGTATCGTGCCGCCTGCCTCGAACCGCGCCACGGCAGGCTGCCGAAGCCCCGCCCGTGCCGCCAGTTCCGCCTGCGTCAGCCCGAGTTCCGCACGTCGGTTCCGCACAGCCGCACCGAGTTCGAACCGCAACCGCGCCGCGTCGTATGCCGCACCGGCGCCAGGTCGCCCCATGATCGCCGACCGCTTCTCCGCCCAACTCTGCCGTTCACTCACGACTCCCGTACCTCCTCGACGGTGTGTTGTTCGTCGATACACCGTCAGTCGTCGACTTCGGGCTCGAGTTCGACCTCTCCCCAATTCATAACACGGATGATATATTACGACAACCCGTGACGCTCACGATTCGGCAGCAATTCGGTCGCAGATGGTTCTACGGGGTGGGGCGGGTGACCAGTGCTGTGTCTGACAGCAGGGCGCAGCACTAGCCGAGTTTTGGTCGGGCGTTCATCTTCGCGTTCCCGATGGCTCGCCTGAGCTGATTACCGTGCGGCGGAGTCCGACCAAATCAGGAGTCACCGTGAGTCCGAAACCGCTCGCCCTGTTCGTCGAGCACGACGGTCAGTCGGCACGCGCCGCCCTGACCTGTGAATACAAGTGCGGCAACGCCTGCTTCCACGAGCCGCCGAACACGTCCGAGGGCGCCTACTTCGGTGACATCGTCAGCGGCCTCAACCGCCGCGGCCTGATCAAGGGCGGCGCCGCAGCGGTTCTCGCGGTCGGTGCGGCGAGCGCGCTGGCGGCCTGTGGTGACGACAGCTCGGCGGCGAGCACCACGCCCGCCCCCACCCCGGCCGGAACCCCGGGCACCGGAACGGCTTTCACCGCCGTCGCGCCGAACAAGGAAGACGCGCTGGTGATCCCGGACGGCTACGAGCAGCAGGTCGTGCTCCGCTGGGGCGACCCGCTCTTCGCCGACGCGCCCGCGTTCGACTTCGACAAGCAGACCGCGGCGGCGCAGCTGAAGCAGTTCGGCTACAACAACGACTTCGCCGCACTGCTGCCCATCGAGGGCCAGGCCAACAGTTACCTGCTCGTGGTCAACCACGAGTACACCACCGGCCCGATGATGTTCCGCGGCTACGACAAGGCCAACCCCACCGACGAGCAGATCGCCATCACCAAGGCCGCGCACGGCATGGCCGTGGTCGAGGTGAAGGGCGAGGCGGGCAGTGGCAGGCTGACCCCGGTCTTCGGCAAGTACAACCGCCGCATCACCGCCGACACCGAGTTCACCCTCACCGGTCCCGCCGCGGGCAGCGCGTTCACTGTCACCGGCGCGGACCCGTCCGGCACCAAGGTCCTCGGCACCTTCGCCAACTGCGCGGGCGGCGTGACCCCATGGGGCACAGTGCTTTCCGGCGAGGAGAACTTCAACGGCTACTTCGCCAACGGCGACAAGGCCTCCGACCCGCAGGGCCGGGTGAAGCGCTACGGCTTCCCCAAGGGCGGCACCCCCAACCAGTGGGAGCGCACCGACAAGCGCTTCGACCTGAGCTCCGAACCCAACGAGGCCAACCGTTTCGGCTATGTCGTCGAGGTGAACCCGTGGGACGCCTCGTCCACGCCGATCAAGCACTCGGCGATGGGGCGGCTCAAGCACGAGGGCGCGTCGATCTACGTCACCGAAAGAGGTGATGTCGTCTCCTACACCGGTGACGACGAGAAGTTCGACTACATGTACAAGTTCGTGTCCTCGCGCAAGATCCAGTCGGGCACCGGCGCCGCGGCGATGCGGCACAACCTGACGATCCTCGACGCGGGCACCCTCTACGTCGCCAAGCTCACCGGCGACCACGCCGCCGAGATCGACGGCTCCGGCAAGGTCCCCACCGGTGGCTTCACCGGCAAGGGCCAGTGGATCCCGCTGCTGGAGACCGGCGACGACGGCAAGGGCAAGTCCCTGGTCGACGGCATGTCGGCCGCCGAGGTCGCGGTGTTCACCCGCCTGGCCGCCGACAAGGTCGGCGCCACCAAGATGGACCGCCCCGAGGACTTCGAGGCCAACCCGTTCACCGGCAAGGTGTACGTCGCGCTGACCAACAACGACAACCGCGCCAAGGACGACAAGCCGGGCGTCGACGAGGCCAACCCGCGCAAGCTGAACAAGAACGGCCAGGTACTCGAGCTCACCGACAACCACACCGGCACCGACTTCACCTGGTCGCTGCTGCTGGTCTGCGGTGACCCCGCCGCCGCCGACACCTACTTCGCCGGCTTCGACAAGTCCAAGGTCAGCCCGATCTCCTGCCCGGACAACCTGGCCTTCGACCCGTACGGCAACCTCTGGATCTCCACCGACGGCAATGCCCTCAAGACCAACGACGGCCTGTTCTCGGTCATCCTCGACGGCCCCAACCGCGGCGAGACCAAGCAGTTCCTCACCGTCCCCCGCGGCGCGGAGACCTGCGGCCCGATCGTCACCGAACAGCGCGTCATCGTCTCGGTCCAGCATCCCGGCGAGTCCGACGACGCCACCCCCGACAACCCGCAATCCCACTGGCCCGACGGCGGCACCGCCCAGCCCCGCCCCGCGGTCGCGGTCGTGTGGAAGAAGAACAGCGGCCGCATCGGCGTCTGAGGCGGCAACTCCGCTGATGGAACTACGTTCGGTAGACGTCGCGGCGGTGGTTGACATCGACCACGGTGACAACCATGCGCTTGTCGTCGACACGGTAGATCACGCGATAGGTGCCGCGCCGTGCGGAGAATCGGTCGTCCAGCGGTGGCTGCAACCGCTTGCCGACGCGGTACGGGTTTTCCAGCAACGGTCCGGTCATGAATTCGAACGCCGCTGCCGCCACGGTCTCCGGGAGTCGTTCGGTGAGCATTCGCCGAACTGTCGGCGTTGTCTCGAGCGCGTACTCCGTCATGCGCTGCGGTGCGCCATCGCGCGTCGCACCGCCATTGCCTGAGCTAGTTCGTCGGCCGTGACGGTTTCCCCACGGGCGAGTTCCGCATCCGAGGAAATCAGGCGACCGACGGTTTCCGGATCAGACAGGATGGCGATGGTCTCTTCCATCGACTCGAGATCGTCGACTGCCACCAGGACCGCGGCAGGCTCGCCGTGGACGGTGATGGTGACCCGCTCGTGCTGGGTGCGAACGCGGGCCACCAGCTCCGAGAGGGTTGCTTTCACTTCGGCCAGCTTCATAGTCACAAGTATGACCATATTTCCGCCGTTCGGCTAGTCGGAAACCGGTCGGTGGGTGCCCGTATGTTGGTGCGGACACAGGATGACGGGAGTGGTGGGCCATGGCGGCGCGTAAGCGTGAGGTGCGGTTCGAGCCTGCGGTGGCGGTGCTTGGTGCGTTGCGGGCCGCGGTGGCGGGGGACGATCCGGCCGACGATCTCAGCGTGACCGGGGTCGAATATCGTGGGGCCGATTTCGCCGAGGTCCACGTGTACGGGCTGAGTGCCGAGGGCTGTCTGTTCGACAGTGTGCGGTTTCCGAGCACGCTGCGTCAGGCCACGATCACCGAATCCGCCTTGCGCGTCTGCGATCTCGCCAATGTGCAGGCCGATGACTCCTCGATGTTCGAGACCGAGATCGCGCATGGCAGGCTTACCGGATTGTCTTGGACCGCAGGTGTTCTGCGCGATGTGCTGATCGATTCGACCCGGGCTGACATGGCGTCCTTCGCCGAATCGCGATTGCGCACCGTCGTTTTCCGGGATTGCGACCTGCGCCAGGCCGATTTCCAGCGCACCGAGTTCCGCAATGTCCGCTTCGAGCGCTGCAATCTCACCGGTGCCAGGTTCTCCGATTCCCGGCCCCAGCAGAACCTGCGTTTCGAGGACTGCGACCTCACCGGCGTCTACGGCCTGACCGCCCTGCGCGGCGCCACCATCCAGGGCGGTGACCTGGAATCGCTCGCCGCCACCCTGGCCCGGGAACTCGGCATCACCGTCGAACTGCCGACGGCGGGCGAGTACTGACTCAGCCGAGCCAGTCGAGAACCGAAGCGGCGGTCCAGGATTGCTGCATGCTGCCCAGCGGCGCGCCGGTGAACGGTTCGTAGTACTCGGCGAAGCTGCCGTCGGCGGCCTGGCGCAGGCCTTCCGCGCGCAGCATGTGGGCGCGTTCGGCCCAGCCGCGGCGGGCGAAGGCCCAGGAGAACAGCCAGCTCATCACCGGCCAGACCGGGCCGCGCCAGTACTCGCGTGACCGGAAGTCCTTGGCGACCGGGGAGGTCGACGGCGGCAGGGCGTAGCGCAGATCGGGGTGACCGCAGAAGCGCGGGCCCTCGAAGGTGTTGAGCAGGGCGCGCTCGGCATGGCGCGGCAGCCCGCCCGAGAGCAGCGGCGCGAACATGGCCAGCGTCTCGGTGCCGATCCAGCGTTGCAGCCGCACGTCGTAATCCCGTGCGGCGCCGGTCCGTTCGTCGGTGGTGGCGACGACGCCCGTGCGGAACCGCTCGGCCCAGCCGTGCAGTTCGCGGACGTCGGCGTGTGGCTGTTTGTACTCCTCGCCGATATCGGCGAGCACCTCGCAGGCCAGCGCGAAGATCGCGGAGACGAACACGTCCTCCACGGCGAAACTCATCACCGAGGTGAGCTGGTAGTCGTCGTAGTTCGCGCGCCGCATCTGCTCGACCAGCCACAGGTAGCGGTCGTATTCGCGGTCGCTCGGCCGCTGGGTCGGGTCGGAGATGATCGCGGTGTCGGCGCGCCGGTACGGGGGCAGGTCGGCGCCGGGGAGCACATTCGCGTAGGCGCGGTCCCAGCGCGGCGAGTTGTCCATCCCGGATTCCCAGCCGTGGTACAGCGTGACCCGCCCGGTCTCCTTCGGGTCGCGGGCGTGCGCGAGCCAGCGGTGCCAGCGCACCAGATCGGGCCAGCGGCGGTTCAGGAATTCCTCGGCGACGGCCCTGGTCGAACGGCCGTGCCTGCGGGAATGGTCGAGGATGCGCTGCACCGCGATCGCGTGCACCGGCGGCTGGGTGATGCCGGAGGTGTCGGGTCCGTCGGGCGCGTTGGCGGCCAGCTTGCGGCACTCCCAGCGGGCGGGCCCGGGGAAATAGCCGTCGACGCCGTTGGCGAAGACGATGTGCGGGATCATCCCGTTCTTCCACTGCGCCGAGAGCAGCGTGTCGAGTTCGACGACCGCGCGCTCCACGCTCAACGGCGCGAGCCCGACCGCGACGAACGCCGCGTCCCAGCTCCACATGTGCGGATAGAGGCGGGGCGCGGCGCTGGTCATCGTCCCCAGGTCGTTGCCGCGCAGGAGGTAGGCGGCACGGGCCGCGAGCTGCGTGGGGGTGAACCCTGGGTCGGTCATCCGTCTATTCTGCGGCGGAGCAGGGCCGATGGCATCTCGGCACGGCTGTGATGGTCAGTACCCCGCTTGCCGCGGGTCGTTCTGGGCCGCCGAGCCGACCGAGCTGAGCATGGTGGTGATGCACAGGCCGACGAGCAGATTGATCACCGCGGTCGCGATCTTGGCGTCCATGGCGGCGACCAGGGTGAACGGCAGGATGACCGCGACGGCGGTGACCAGCAGGCAGATCCAGGTGAAGAAGGTCAGCGGGCTCGGCATGGCCAGCAGCAACACCATCAGCAGCGCCGTCGCCAGCAGCGCCGCACCCGCCGCGGCCAGGGCATAGGAAGTGGTCGAGACCGTGCCATAGGCCCCCGCACCCTCGGGCGAGAGGATCGCGATGCCGAGCACCCCGCGCACCAGCATGATCGCGACGACGACCAGGAGGGCGGCCACCACCGCGGTGCCGATTCCACCGGCCCACAGCTTGCCGATATTGACCTTCGGTTGGGGCGGCTGGTCCTGCCCCTCCTGGGGATACGGCCCCTGGGGATACTGCGCGTGGGGGTACTGCCCCTGGGGATACTGCGGGTTCGCTGGTCCGTAGTTGTACCGGGGATCGGTCATAGCCCGACGGTACTGCGCCTGTCCCTGATCTGCTTGGTAACGGTCGTGGTGTCGAGATCTGGGTGGCGCTGCGCCTGATTGTCGGAAGCAGGTGTTCTGTGCCCGGGCGTGCGGGGTCCGATCCGCCGAGCAGGGCGGCCGATTAGCGTGGGACGCATGACGGTGACCAGTACTCCCGCCCCAACCGCTCTGATCACCGGCGCGAGCCGTGGGCTCGGCGCGGCGATCGCTCGTGAACTCGCGCCGACCCATGACCTGCTGCTCGGCGCCCGGTCCGCCGACGCGCTCGCGCCGATCCTCGCCGAACTGCCCGGTGCGACCGGTTGGCCCGTCGCCCTCACCGACTATCCGGCCGTGGCCGCCGCGGCGAGTGCGATCAACCGGCTCGACGTGCTCGTCCACAATGCGGGCATCGCCGATCTCGGGACTGTCGCCGAGTCCTCGGTGGAACAGTGGCGCAGCACGCTCGAGGTCAACCTGATCGCGGTCGCCGAGCTGACCCGGCTGCTGCTGCCCGCGCTGCGCGCCGCGAACGGCCATGTGGTGCTGATCAATTCGGGTGCGGGACTGCGCGCGAACCCGGGCTGGGGTTCGTACGCGGCGAGCAAGTTCGGCCTGCGTGCCTTCGCCGACGCGCTGCGGCTGGAGGAGCCCGCACTGCGGGTGACCTCGCTGTTCCCTGGTCGCATCGACACCGATATGCAGCGGGCGATCGTCGCCGACGAGGGTCGCGAATACCAGCCGGAGGAGTTCCTCACCCCGGAGACGGTGGCAGGTGCCGTCCGGACCGCTGTCGACACCCCGCGCGACGGCCATCCGACCGAGATCGTGCTTCGACCGGCGTAATCGTGCGATTCGCGCCGAAATGCGGCGAAAACTGACTGGAACGGCATCGATTGCACGATTACGCCAGTCGACGAGCGGCCCGCGCGGCGATGTTCGGTATGTTCCGAGTCGAGTGCCCGGTTGTTCAGCGAATCGACGGATTCCGCCGGTACGGTCTCGCTGATTGGTCCGTGCTCCGCGCGAGCACCTGGTGCGAGTAGGGGTTTCGCAGGTGGAACGACGTCGAATGCTGGCGCTGCTGGCCGCGGGTACCGCCGTGGCACTGACCGGCTGCGCGACCGCGGAGGGCGAGGCCGTGAACGCCGGTTCTGGCGGCGATATCCCGGCGCCGCCCGCTGTACCGAACCCGGCCCGGGTGCTGCCGCCCCCGCCCGGCGGCCCGAAGTCGATCATCGGACCCGGAACCATCACCGCGCTGCCCGGCCAGGGCACCAGCATGGCCCTCACCGTCGACGACGGCGCCAGCCCCGAGGTGGTCGGCGCGTATGTGCAGTGGGCCAAGGACACCGGCGCCCGCTTCACCTTCTTCGTCACCGGCTACTACGAATCCTGGACGATCCACCGCGACGCCCTGCGCCCGCTGGTCGACTCGGGCCAGATCCAGCTCGGCAACCACACCTGGGACCACGCCGCGCTCACCAAGATCGGCGCGAGCGGTGTCGCCGACCAGCTCGGCCGCACAAAAGACTTCCTGCGCAACACCTTCGGCGTCGACGGCACCCCGTTCTACCGGCCGCCCTTCGGCTACCACAACGCCACCGTCGACAAGGTCGCCGCCGACCTCGGCTACACCGTCCCCGCCATGTGGTACGGCTCCCTGTCCGACTCGGGCCTGATCACCGAGGAATACCTGATCGAGTGCGCCCGAAAGTATTTCGCGGCCCAGACCATCATCATCGGCCACGCGAACTTCCCCCCGGTCACCCACTGCTACGGCCGGCTCGTCGACATCATCAAGAAACGCAACCTGTCACTGGTGACGTTGAACGATGTTCTCCAGGTGCAGGCCTGAGGCGGGAATCAGCGACGTCTAGCTTATGCGATAGCTCATCGCTATGATCGTCGCCGACGCTAGAAGTGGCTAAAAAATGGCGTAGCCCCGGCGATGTGACTCTCGTCAGTGATCGTTCCGGGGCCTTCGACAACCAGTGTAGGGGGGTATCGCCGCATGTCAAGCTTGGCCGCGCCGGTCTGGAGCGATGACACGATCGCCGATCTGCTGACCAGGCAGCGGCTCTGTTCATACCTCGATGCGATGAACAGCGAGCTGTCTGCCGCGCTCGGGCTATACGACTGGAACACCGACGCCGCAGGCGCTGCGCTCTCGCTCATCGCGATGACCGAGGTGGTTGCCCGCAATGCGATGGATGAGGCGCTGTGCCGATGGTCGCTCCGGCGGCACGGCACCGAAAACTGGTTCGACACAGTGCAGCTGGATACGCGGGGTAATGCCGATCTCGTAGCCGCCCGGGCGAGGGCCGCGGTTCGTCAACCGGCCGAGATTCACGGCAAGGTCGTCGCCGAGCTCACCTTCGGCTTCTGGCGATACCTCACTGCTTCGCGATACCTGACTCTGCTGTGGACGCCTGCACTGCACACGGCTTTTCCGCACGGCCACGTGGACGTCGCCACGCGGCGTGGTTGCGTGGAGCAACGCATGCAACGACTGCTGTTCGTGCGGAATCGGGCGGCCCATCACGAGCCGCTGCATCAGCGAAACCTACTCGGCCTGGTCTCGGACGCCATTGATCTGGCGGGCTGGATATCGCCTGACGCTGCGGCGTGGATGCGCGCGAGGGAACGAATGACCGTGGTTTACGGCTGCAAGCCGGGTGCGGTGGCCAGTGGGCCGAGATCCGATCGGCTGTCTGGGGCATAGGCGCCCGGAAGCAGTCGTCGGCGTTGGAATAAAAGTATTTCAGTTTACTTAGAGCGAGTATTCTTCCCACTGTGCCCCGTATGGGAGCGGCGCGGTCGGTGGATGATCGACGGTGGCCCGACTTCATCTCTTTCGGCTTGTTGACCAGGGTGTTTCCGCCCGATGTGGTCGACGCGGCGCTGGTCGAGTGCGGTCGGGTCGAACGCCGCGATCGATTGCTGCCCGCGCGGTTCGTGGTCTACTACGTGCTCTCGCTGGCACTGTTCGCTCCCTGCTCGTACGAGGAGGTGATGCGCAAGGTCATGGCGGGGTTCGAGTGGGCGTTGGGATCGCCGCACCAGAGGGTGGTTCCGACGAAGGCCGCACTGTTCCAGGCACGCAAGCGGTTGGGTTCGGAACCGCTGCGCGTGCTGTTCGAAAAGGTGGCGGTGCCACTGGCCGATCCCCGGGTTCCGGGGGATTTCTACCGATCCTGGCGGCTGATGAGCATCGACGGATCGACCTTGGAGCTGCCGGGCAGCGAAACGAATGTCGAGCAGTTCGGGTCTCCGTCCGCGGCCGGGGCCCCGGCGTTGCCCCGGATCCGGGTCGTCGGGTTGATCGAGTGCGGTTCACGCGCGGTCATCGACGTCGCGTTCGGGACCTGCGGGCAAGACGAGCAGACCCTCACCGAATCCCTCGTGCGATCACTTCGCCCGGGGATGCTGCTGCTCGCCGATCACGCGCCGCTGCGCCACCGTCTGTGGGACCTGTGCCGATCTTCCGGCGCGGACCTGCTGTGGCGAACGGATGCCGCGCTTCCGGTCGAAAAGCGGTTCTCCGATGGGTCTTTCGAATCGCGGGTGAATCCAGGGACGGGTGGATCGACACAGGGTCCGGACCCGATCGCGGTGCGGGTCGTCGAGTATTCGCGGGCCACGTCCGGAGTCGACACTGTCGGCGGGGAACGAACTATCCGTTTGCTGACCACCATCACCGATCCCGCGGCCGCACCCGCGGACGAGCTGGTCGGAGTACACGCGGAGCAGCGGGACATCGAGACGCTGTTCGGCGTGCTAGCGACCCATCGGCGGGGCGAGGGCGCGGTGCTGCGGTCGAAGTCGCCGGACGGTGTGATCCAGGAGCTCTACGGCTACCTGTGCGTGCATTACGCGGTCCGCAGCATGATGCGGTGGAGCGGCCTTCCCTGCTTGGTCACCGGCGACTCGACACGCCGGGTTAAGTAAACATTCCCACCGAATTCACCTGTTGCGCACGTCACACCTGACGTGTCACAGTTCCTCCGCTCAATCGTTACCGAAAGGTAACTGCGAATGTTGGAACTGGAGTTTTGCATGGTCAATTTTGTTCGCACGCAGATCGCTGCGGCTATCACGACGGCTGTTACGGCTGGTCTCGCCCTTGTGACGGCGGCTCCGGTCCAGGCGACACCGAGTCTCAGTCCGTATGTCGCGATGGGCGACAGCTACAGTGCGGGATCTGGCATCATCCCGCTCGACCCCACTGTTACCCCGGTGTGCGCGCGAACCACTCGCAACTACCCGAACCTCGTGGCGAAGTCCCTCGGTATCGCCTCGTTCAAGGACGTGACCTGCGGTGACGCCGACACCACGCACTTCTATGAGAAGCAGTGGCCGAGCCTGACCCCCCAGCTCGACGCGGTCACCGCGGACACCAAGCTCGTCACCCTGACCATCGGGGGTAACAACAACAACACCCTGATCAAGGTGATCTCCGCCTGCATCAGCGCCGGATCGGTGACCGTCGGCCTTGGCAACCCCTGCGAGGACATCTACGGCGGCCGGTTCGTTGATGACATCCTGAACAAGACCTTCCCCGACGTGAAGAAGGCGCTCACCGACATCCGAGCCAAGGCGCCGTCCGCGAAGGTCGCCATCGTGGGATATCCCCAGGTGATGCCGGCGGACAACAGCAACTGTTTCCTGAAGATGCCCATCGCCAAGGGCGATGTCGCGTACATCAACAACATCCAGGGCACGCTCAACAGTGTCGTCAAGCGCGCCGCCGATGAGACGGGCGCGACCTTTGTCGACATGTCGAGTTCTGTCGGCCATGACGCGTGCAAGCCGATCGGCACCCGCTGGGTCGAGCCGGCGCTGTGGGGTCTGAACTTCGTGCCGATTCATCCGAACGCGACCGGCATGCAGAAGATGGCCGACCAGGTGTTGGCCGCGGTCCGCTGACACCGTGACAAGGGCGGTCCCTGGTGAGCCTCGGCGACCAGGGACCGCCTTCGTCGTTGCCGAGGGGTAGCTGCCCTCGGCGCGAGCCGGAAGTCAGGGGACGATGTTGACCATCTTGCCCGGGACCACGATCACCTTGCGGGGTGCTTGGCCCGCGAGCAGTGCGACGACCTTCTCGTCGGCCAGGGCCGCGGCCTCGATCGTGGCCGGGTCGGCATCGGCGGGGACCTGGATGCGGCTGCGCACCTTGCCCTTCACCTGGATCGGGTACTCGACCGAATCCGCCACCAGCAGTGCGGGATCGGCGATCGGGAACGGGCCGTGGGCCAGGGATACGGTGTGGCCCAGGCGTTCCCACAGATCCTCGGCGATGTGCGGGGCGAGCGGGGCCAGCATCAGCACCAGGGGTTCCACGGCGGCGCGGGGGGCGCCGTCGGGGTAGTTCTTGGTGAGGTGGTTGGTCAGCTCGATGAGCTTGGCGCCGGCGGTGTTGTCGCGCAGGGCGGCCAGGTCATCGTCGACGCCGGCGATGGTGCGATGCACCAGGCGCAGGGTCTCCTCCGATGGCGCGGCGTCGGTGGCCTTCACCGCGCCGGTCTCCTCGTCGATCGCCAGCCGCCACACGCGCTGCAGGAAGCGGTGCGCGCCGACGACGTCCTTGGTCGCCCACGGGCGGGAGGTGTCCAGCGGACCCATCGACATCTCGTAGAAGCGGAAGGTGTCGGCGCCGTACAGGTCGCACATCTCGTCGGGCGAGATGGCGTTCTTCAGCGACTTGCCGATCTTGCCGTACTCCTGCGCGACCTCGATCTCGACGCTGTCGGGCCCGGTCCAGAAGAACTTCGCGTCGCGCTCGACGACCTCGGCGGCGGGCACATAGGCGCCACGGGAGTCGGTGTAGGCGTAGCCCTGCACGTAGCCCTGGTTGTAGAGGCGGCGGTAGGGCTCGCTGCCGGACACGTCACCCAGGTCGAACAGCACCTTCTGCCAGAACCGCGCGTACAGCAGGTGCAGCACCGCGTGCTCCACACCGCCGACGTACAGGTCGACACCGCCCGGATCGTTCGGGCCGTGCTCGGCCGTGCGCGGGCCCAGCCAGTACTTCTCGTTCTCCTCGGCGCAGAACGTCTCGGCATTGGTCGGGTCGGCGTAGCGCAGCTGGTACCAGGAGCTGCCTGCCCAGTTGGGCATGACATTGGTGTCGCGGCGGTACTTCTTGGGCCCGTCGCCCAGGTCGAGCTCGACGTGCACCCAGTCGGTGGCCTTGGCCAGCGGCGGGGACGGCTCCGAACTCGCGTCGTCCGGGTCGAAGGTGACCGGCGCGAAGTCCTCCATCTCCGGAAGTTCCACGGGCAGCATGGATTCCGGCAGCGCGTGCGCGACACCGTCGGCGTCGTAGACGATCGGGAACGGCTCGCCCCAGTAGCGCTGACGCGCGAACAGCCAGTCGCGCAGCTTGTACTGGACGGTGCCGGTACCGTGGCCCTCGGCCTCCAGGTGACCGATCATGGTCGCCTTGGCCTCGTCGACCGAAAGTCCGTTCAGGAAGCCGGAATTCACCAGCTCGCCGTCACCGGCGTGCGCGGAATCGGTGACGTCGCCGCCCGCGATCACCTCGATGATCGGCAGGCCGAGCGTGGTGGCGAACTCGTGGTCGCGATGGTCGTGGCCGGGCACGGCCATGATCGCGCCGGTGCCGTAACCGCTGAGCACGTAGTCGGCGATGAAGATCGGCACCTGCTTGCCGTCGGCCGGGTTGGTCGCGTAGGAGCCGAGGAAGACGCCGGTCTTCTCCTTGTTCTCCTGGCGCTCCAGGTCCGACTTGGCCGCGATCGACTTGCGGTACGCCGCAACGGCTTCCGCCGGGGTCGCCGCGCCGCCGTTGGTCCAGGCGGCCACGGTGCTGTCGGGCCATGCGGCGGTGGTCAGCTTGTCGACCAGCTCGTGCTCGGGGGCGAGCACCAGATAGGTCGCGCCGAACAGGGTGTCGGGGCGGGTGGTGAACACCTCGATGATGTCGCCGTCGGGCGCGTCGAAGCGCACCTGCGCGCCACGCGAGCGGCCGATCCAGTTGCGCTGCATGGACTTCACGTTGTCCGGCCAGTCCAGCTCGTCCAGGTCGTCGACCAGGCGATCGGAGTAGGCGGTGATCCGCATCATCCACTGCCACATGCGCTTACGGAACACCGGGAAGTTCCCGCGCTCGCTGCGGCCGTCGGCGGTGACCTCTTCGTTGGACAGCACCGTGCCGAGGCCGGGGCACCAGTTGACGATCGAATCCGACTGGTATACCAGGCGATACGAGTCGATCAGGGCGCCGCGCTCGGCCGCGCTCATGGTGTTCCAGTCGCCCTCGGGGACCGGGCGCGCGCCGGTGGCGAACTGCTCTTCCAGCTCGGCGATCGGGCGGGCCTTGCCCGCCTCCTGGTCGTACCACGCGTTGTAGATGCGCAGGAAGATCCACTGCGTCCACCGGTAGTACTCGGGGTCGGTGGTGGCGAAAGTGCGCCGCGGGTCGTGGCCGAGCCCGAGCCGGTCCAGCTGACCCTGCATCGTCGTGATGTTGGCCTCGGTGGTCACCCGCGGGTGCGCGCCGGTCTGTACCGCGTACTGCTCGGCGGGCAGGCCGAAGGCGTCGTAGCCCAGCGCGTGCAGCACGTTGCGGCCGTGCATGCGGTGGTAGCGGCCGAAGACGTCGGTGGCGATGTAGCCCAGCGGGTGGCCCACGTGCAGGCCCGCGCCCGAGGGGAACGGGAACATGTCCTGGATGAACAGCTTGTCCGCGGGCGTCTCGCCGGCGAGCGGGCCGACCGGGTTGGGCGCGTGGAAGGTGCCGCGCTCGGTCCAGTTCTGCTGCCAGCGCCGCTCGATCCGTCCCGCCAGCTCGGCGTTGTACCGGTGCTGAGGTACGTCACTCTCGGTTGCACGAGTGTCCTGCACGGTCCTGCCTTCTTGTTCTCGCCGATCCCCGGTAAACATCGTCTAACAGGGTAGATCGTCGGTGCCAGGAGATTTCCCACGGGCACTGCGGTGTGTGGGCGGTCACCTCGGCGGGGAGCGCTCGATCCGGGGTGTTCGCCGGTGCGCTAGCCTGCAGGAATGGTCGTCGTCGCTTCCCTGCTGTTCGCGCTGGCCGCGGTCGCCATCGTGACCGGTGTGCTCGGACTGCTCGGCAAACTGCCCCGCAACCGTTTCCTCGGTGTCACCACCGAGGCCGCCCTGCACAGCGACGACAACTTCCGCATCGCCAACCGCATCGCCGCCCCCACCTCGGTCGGCGCGGGCGCGCTGCTGTTCGCCGGTGGACTGGTCGCCCTCGTCGCAGGCGGTCTCGCCGGATTCGGTGTCGCCGTCGTGGTCGCCGTGATCGCCATCTTCACCCTGGGCGCGGGCGCCAATGCCGCGGCCCGCATCGTCGAGCCCCTGATGCCGCCCGCCCCGGTCGGTGGTTGCGGCTCCTCCTGCGGCGGTTGCTCGCTGCGCGACACCTGCGCACCCGCCAGCTGAGCCTTCCGCGTTTGGTTCTGGCCGCCCATCTCCTCCTCCGGTACAACTGGAAGTAGGACTGATCGGGGGGTTTCATGAAGATTTTCGGTTCCGCTGTCTTACTCGCTCTCGTCGGGTTGATCCTCGCCAATTTCTGGCCCGCGGTGGGCATCACCGTTCTCGTCGTCGCGCTGGTCGTGTTCGCCGCCGGGTGCGTGGTCATCGGGAGGACGACGCGTAGCACCAGGCGGCGTGGCTGGGGTGCCGGTGCCGGTGCCGGTGGTGCGGGCGGTTTCACCTTCTTCGCGTCCGGTGACGGCGGCGGTCACGGTCATGGCCACAGTGACGGCGGCGGAGGCTGCGGCGGCGGCGGCTGCGGTGGCGGCGGCGGTGGTTGCGGCGGCGGCAGCTGAGCGGGCGTAGGGCCTGACCCATGGATCGTTCGATGAAGTTGTTCGCCGCGGCGTTCCTCGTCGCGCTCGTCGGTCTGATCGCCACCGACATCTCGGTGACCGTCGGCGTCGTCCTGCTCGTTCTCGCCGCTGGCCTGCTCGGCGCGGGTGGTCTGCGCTATCGATTCGAGAATCGCCGCGTGCGCACTGTGCGCCAGTTTCGGCGCATCCACGATGGTGGCCGCCCGGGACGCCGCGGTATCGATGACGCGGACTCGCTCAGCGACTCCGTCGACCAGGGCGGATATTCCGGTGGCGGTTGTGGTGGCGGCGGTGGCGGTGAGTGAGGCCCGCAATCCCGCGCTGACCTGACGGTGCAGGCCGGTCGAAAGCCGATTGCAAGGACGTGCGCTTACGTTCGGCATCGACAAGACCGGTACTGCAAGGGAGGGCCCATGGCTGAGCTATTCGGGATGATCGTCGCTCTCATCGTTCTGGGGACGGTGTTCGTGGCGATCGTGCTGGTGCCGATCATGATCGTCATGGCGATCGTCAGGGCGGTGGAGTCGCCGGAGCAGACCCGTGCCAGGCAGGCACGGCAGGCGGCGAATATTCAGCGGGCGCGGGCCCGCAACCAAAACCGGAGAAATGGGTCGAGCGGCTGGAGCTCGAGCGACAGCAGCTGGTCCAGCGGCAGCGGCTGGTCGAGCGGCAGCGGCTGGTCGAGCGGTGGCGATTCCGGCTCGAGCAGCTGGAGCAGTTGCAGCAGTGGTAGCTCGAGCAGCTGCGGCGGTGGCAGTTCGAGCAGCTGCGGTGGCGGCAGCAGCAGCTGAGCGCTCAGTGTTCGGGAGGGGTGACCTGGTGGGAGAGGGGGCTTCCCGCCGGGATGGCGTAGAGGACGAGGATGCGGACTTCGGTGGGGCCGCGGTTGCGGGCGACGTGGGCGTTGGCGGGGCCGCTCGGCTCACGGAAGACGTGGCCGCGGGGGTATTCGGCGGGGCCGCGTTCGAGGTAGGGGTGGTCGAGGGTGCCGCGGGTGACCAGCACGAACAGGGTGCCGTCGTGGTAGTGCCATCCGCTGGTGCCGCCGGGTGCGATGCGGGTCCGGGGGCGCCCGCCGGCGGGTGGCGCCCCCCCGCGCGCGCGCGCGCGGGGGCGCGGCGGCCCCCCCCCGCGGCCCCTCGCGGGCGGGCCGCGCCCCCCCCCCGCG
>NZ_JBHXMY010000011.1:0-23530 GCF_042720195.1 Nocardia sp. NPDC058497
GTTGGGGCCGAGGATGCCGAGCACCTCACCGGGCGCCGCGACGAAATCGATGCCGCGCAGCGCGTGCACGTCGCCGAAGGATTTCTCGATCCCTTCGACGATCACGCCGCCGGAGGTGGCTGTCGGGCTCTGGACAACAGTGCGTTCGACGCTCATATCAGGTCTCCTGCTTCCATGTGCTCGTCGAGTACCGGCGAGATGACCGACAGTGCATGGGGATTGGTCATTTCGTCGTGGGTCACGTCGACATCGCGGTTGACGATGTCGCCGGTCACGTAGGGCCGCCAGCCGTCCGGGCCCATCCATGCGGAGGGGTCGACGGTGGCGCTGAAATAGAGGATGTCGCCGTGGTAGACCGGGCGCTGATAGTCGGTCCTGGTCCCCGCGGACGCGTTGTACGAGCCCGCCATGCGCTCGATGGTGGCGGCATCGATGAGTTCGACGCCGCCGAGCTCGGCCGTGATGAGCTCGGCCGCTTCCGCTGCGGTGGCGTCGGCGGGGACATTGTCGATGCCGAAGATCGAGCCGAAGGTGTTGATGAAGGCGCCCGGTGACAAGCGTTCGATGGTGTCGCCGTCGATATCGGCGGTGTCGGTGTCCAGCAGCGCCACCACGCCGACGCGCTCGCCCGCCGCCGCCAGCTGGACCGCCATGGCGTGCGCGATCAGACCGCCGAACGACCAGCCCAGCAGATGATAGGGGCCGCTCGGTTGCACCGCGCGGATCTCGCGCACATACCGCCGCGCGAATTCCTCGATGGAGCGGGCCGAGGGCTCGCGGCCGCTGAGGTCGGGTGCCTGGAGTCCGTAGATCGGCCGGTCCGGGGCGAGCTGTTCGGCGAATCCCAGGTAGCTCCACGACATTCCGGAGGACGAGTGGACGCAGAACAGTGCGGGCCGATCGCCGCCGAGCCGGATCGGCAGCAGCACATCGAGACCCAGTCCGGCAGGTCCGGCGGCGGCCGGTTCGGCGGCTGCTGGCGTCTGCGCGGCGAGGGCAGCGGTTTCCTCGGCCGAGGCCGTCTGAGCGGCCGGGGTGGCCGCGAAGTGCGCGGCGGCGCCGAGCGCCTCGACCCACAGCTGGGCGAGTTCGGCGACATCGTCGCGGGCGAGCAGGTGCTCCGGGTAGTCGAAGTCGGCGTGCAATCGGTTGCCGACCACCATGGCGTTCACGTCGATCGCCGACATGATCGGGACCTCCGCGTGCTCGCCCGCGTGCAGCTCGCCGAGGTCGTCGGTGGGCAGCCAGCCGAGACCCTCCAGTCCGGCGGGTACCTCGGCCGTCGTATGCCTGCCGAGGTAGTTCACGCAGATCTGGCCGGGGAGCCGCTGCGGGAGCTGCGCGGCCGTGTCGGGATCGAGGTAGCGCAGCAGGCCGAAGCCGATGCCCTTGTCCGGCACCGCCAGGAGCTGGTGTTTGACCGCGCGGATCGCCGTGCCCATGGCCGGGCCGCCGGCGAGCGCGTCCTCGACGTCGATACCGGCGAGGTCGAGGCGCACCGGGTACAGCGAGGTGAACCAGCCGATGGTCCGCAACAAGTCGGCGCCGGGCACGACTTCCTCTTGCCTGCCATGGCCTTCCAGCCGCAGCATCGCCGAGCGCTCGTCCACGCCGCGGCGCGCACGCCAGCGCACGAGAGCCAGTGCCATGGTGGCGAACAGGGCGTCGGTGACGCTGCCGTGGAACAGCCGCGGCAGGGTGGTGAGCAGCGCGGTGGTGACGTCGTCGTCGACCTCGATGTCGAGGCGGCGCACGGTGTGGGCCTGGTCGACCGCCGGATCGAGGTGCCGGTCGCCGAGCAGCGGGTCGGGACCGTCGACGACCCGCTGCCAGTACCCGAGTTCGGCCCGGCGCCGCTCGCTGCGCGCCTCCTCGGTGAGCGCGTGCGACCAGCGGCGCAGGGAGGTGCCGACGTCGGCGAGGACCGGGGTGCTGCCGACCGACACCTGCGCCCACGCACCGATCAAGTCCTGCACCAGGATTCGCCACGAGACGCTGTCGATGGCGAGGTGGTGCGCGACGACGATCAGGCGGCCCGGTCTGGTGCGCGACCCCGCGTCGCCGACCGGATCGAGCCAGACGAACTGCAGCACCACACCGTCGGCCGGATCCAGGCGGTTCATCGCGGAATCGAGCTCGATCTGGGCGTATTCGCGCAGTTCGACCGGGTCGGCGGCGTCGTATTCGGTGCGGTGCACGAGGGAATCCACATCGACCGAACCCGGATCGGCCACCCGCAGCTGCCAGCCGTCCTCGTCCTGCCACAGGCGCGCACGCAGCATGTCGTGCCGATCGATCACGGCGGTGAGGGTCTCGACGAGCTGCGCACGCTCGATGCCGACGGGCAGCTCCAGGACGGCGGTCTGGGCGAAGCGGTCGAAATCGCCGCCGCGCTCGATCATGTAGCGGACGATCGGGGTCAGCGGCAGTGCGCCGACGCCACCGCCGGGCAGTTCCGCGAGCGCCTCCACCGTGCCCGCGGCGTCGACGGCGGCGGCGAGCGCGGCCACCGTGCGATGTTCGAACACCTGCAGCGGTGTGCAGTGCACGCCGGCCAGTTTCGCCTGGGTCACCAGCTGGATCGCCAGGATGCTGTCACCGCCGAGCGCGAAGAACGAATCGTCGACGCCGACCTTCTCCCGGCGGAGCAGCTCGGCGTAGATCTGCGCGAGGACATGCTCGGTCGGAGTCCCGGGCGCGCGGTACGGCGTCTCCTCGACCACGAACACCGGTTCCGGCAAGGCTTTTCGATCGAGCTTGCCGACCGCGTTGATGGGGATCGCGTCCAGCACGACGAAAGCGACGGGCACCATGTAGGCGGGCAGGATGTCGGCGGCTTCGGCGCGGACCCGCGCGATGTCGAGGTCGGCGCCGGGTGTGCGCACCAGATAGGCCGCGAGCGCGGTCGCACCGGTGGGGCCGGGAACGCCCAGTGTCACCGCGACATCCACGCCGTCGATGCCACCGAGTGCGGCATCGATTTCGCCGAGTTCGATGCGCTGTCCGCGTACCTTCACCTGGAAATCGGTGCGACCGAGGTATTCCAGTGCCAATCCGGCCGGGGCATCGCCGGGCGACCGAACCCGGTCGAGCCGGTGCTGTCGGTCGTGCCCGGACAGGCGGCCACTACGGACCCAGCGCACCAGATCACCTGTGCGGTACAGAAGTTCGCCGGGGCCGCCGAAGGGGTCGGCGACGAATCGCGCGGCGGTGAGTCCCGGCCTGGCGTGGTAGCACCGAGCCATGCCGGTTCCGGTCAGATACAACTCGCCCGCGACGCCGACGGGGACCGGGCGCAACCGGTCGTCGAGGACGAGGACCGCCGCACCGCGGATCGGTGTGCCGATGGTGACCGGTTCGTCTGCCGACAGTGGCGCGGAGCCGGTCGCCCAGATGGTGTACTCGGTGGGGCCGTACAGATTGACCATCGTCCGACCGGACGGACCGCCACACCAGCGTGCGACCAGGTCGGGGCCGACCGCCTCGCCGGCCACCGCGAGCACCCGCACGCTCGACACCTCGGCCGGATCGATAGTGGCCAGCGCAGACGGGGTGATCACCATGTGGGTGACCGACTCGGCGGCGATCAGTTCCGCGAGTGGGGCGCCGCCGAAGACATCCGGTGGTGAGATCACCGAGGCGGCGCCGCAGCCGAACGCCATCAGAGCCTCGAAGACCGAGGCGTCGAAACTCGGTGAGGCGACCTGCAAGACGCGGGAGTGCTCGACCAGATCGAGGTCGGCGCGTTGGGCCGCTATGAGGTCGGCCAGTCCGCGGTGGGTGACGGCGACGCCCTTCGGTGTTCCGGTAGAGCCGGAGGTGTAGATCATCCAGGCGGGGTTGTCGACGCGGATCGGCAGCGGGAGCTCGTCGACGGTGAGTGCGGCGTCGTCGGCCGCGCGCAGGCGGGCGGCGAAGGCCTCGTCGTCGAGGACCAGCCAGCGGGTGGTGTCGGGGAGCTCAGGCCGGTACGCGGCCAGGGTCAGGCCGACCTGTGCGCCCGAATCGGTGAGCATGTGCTCGATCCGGTCCACCGGATGTTTCGGGTCGACCGGAAGGAAGGCCGCGCCCACCTTCGCGGCGGCCCAGATACCCGTGTGCAGTTCGGCGCAACGGGGGAGCCCGAGTGCCACTACGGTTTCCGTGCTCGCTCCGGCTTCGATCAGCAGCCGGGCCAGCTGATTCGAACGGGTGTCGAGTTCGCGGTAAGCGGTGGTCGCGGTCGACACGAGCGCGGGTCGCTCGGGGAAGGCGGTGGCGATGTCGGTGAGCAGCTGCGGCAGCGTTGTCGTGCCGACGGTGGCGGGGCCGCGGACCGGAATCAGTTCCGCGCGTTCGGATTCGTCGAGGAGGTCGATGTCGGCGAGGCGGACGTCGATGTCGGCGAGCACGGCCGCGAGCACCCGCCGCCATCGTGTCGCGAACGCGCGGACCGTGGCGGCGTCGAAAAGGTCTGTCGCGTAGGTCAGGACGCCGTCGAAGCCTGCGGGGCCGGACTCGGAGAACCGCTCGCGCAGGTCGAGAGTGAGATCGAAGGCCGAGGAGCAGCGGTCGAAATCCTCGACCTCGAAACGCAATCCGGGCAGTTCGAGCACCGGTTCGACGTAGTTCTGCAGCGACAGCGAGACCTGGAAGATCGGGTGGTGCGCGGTCGATCGGGTGGGGTCGAGCACCTGGACGAGCTGCTCGAAGGGCACGTCGGCGTGGGCGAACGCATCGAGATCGGCGGTGCGGACCGTGGCGAGCAACTGGCGGAATCCGGTGCCGGGGTCGACCGGTGTGCGCAGGGCCAGGGTGTTGACGAACATGCCGACGAGCTCGTCGAGCGCCGCTTCACCGCGACCGGCGACCGGGGTGCCGATGACGACATCGTCGGTGCCGCCCAGCCGAGCGAGCAGCACCGCGAGCGCGGCGTGCACCACCATGAAGACGCTGACATTGTTGTCGGCGGCGAAATCGACCAGGGCGCGGTGCATCTGGTCGTCGATGGTGAAGTCGACATCGTCGCTGCGCAGGGTCTGCACCGCGGGCCGGGGGCGATCGGTGGGTAGTTCCAGCGCGTCGGGTGTGCCTGCGAGGGTTTCGCTCCAGTACCGGATCTGCTGTGCTGCCACGGATTCCGGGTCGGTCTGACTGCCGAGCAGTTCGCGGTGCCACAGAGCGAAATCGGTGTACTGCACGGCGAGTGGGGACCATGCGGGCGCGTTGCCCGCCGCACGCGCTGAATAGGCGGTCACCAGATCAGCGGCCAGCGGCGCCATCGAGGCGCCGTCGGCGCTGATGTGGTGCACCACGAGCACGATGACGTGCACGGGGACATCGTCCTGGGAACCCGACGCCGCACCGGGCGCAGGGACGGCGAGCCGGAACAACCCGACGCGCAGGGGGGCTTCCTTGGCGAGATCGAATCCGGTGCCCGCCAGCTCGTTGATCCGATCACGCAGCGGCGCACCGTCTTCGGTATCGATCACGGGGAGGGCGGGTGTGGCCGTGTCCATGCCGACGACCACCTGACGTGGTCCCTCGGCATCGGCGGGGTATCGGGTGCGCAGGCTTTCCTGGCGTTGCACCACATCGGCGAGCGCACGGCGCATGGCAGCCACATCCAGCTCGCCGGTGAGACGCAGTGCTATCGCGATGTTGTAGGCGGCCGAGCCCGGGTCCAGCTGGTTGAGCACCCACATGCGCTGTTGCGCGGGGGACAGCGGGATGCGGTCGGGGCGGATGCGTGGCGCGAGGGCCGGGCGGCCGGGGCCACCGCCGCCCGCGGGAACGACCCGGGACGACAGTTGCGCCACGGTCGGCGCGTCGAACAGGTCGCGCAGCGCGATGGTGGAGCCCAGCACCGAATTGACCCGAGCGACGACCTTTGTCGCGCTCAGTGAGTTGCCGCCGAGTTCGAAGAAGGACTCGTCGACGCTCACCCGATCGGTGCCGAGTACCGCGGCGAACACCTCGGCGACGGCTTGTTCGGTCGGCGTGTGCGGTGCGAGATACGGCCGCTGAGCGGCCGAGAAGTCCGGTACCGGAAGGGCTTGACGATCCAGCTTGCCGACGGGGGTGAGTGGGATGTCGTCCAGTACGACGACGTAGGCGGGCACCATGTAGCCGGGCAGTTCCGAGGCCACCCACGCCCGCAGCCGCTCGGTGTCGAGGTCGACGCCCGGCGCGGGCAGGACGTAGGACACCAGCACGGTGGCACCCGCCGGTCCCGCGCGCCCGATGGTCACCGCGTAGTCGACCTCGTCGTCGCGGGAGAGGACCGCGTCGATCTCGCCGAGCTCGATCCGCAGGCCGCGGATCTTGACCTGGAAATCGCTGCGGCCCAGGTATTCCAGTGCGAGCTCGTCGTCGCGCTCGACCCAGCGCACCATGTCGCCGGTCCGGTACATGCGTTCACCGGCGGTGCCGTAGGGGTTGGCGACGAACCGGCTCGCGGTCATCTCGAACCGGTTGAAATACCCGCGCGCCAGGGCGGGCCCGGCCAGATACAGCTCGCCCTGGATGCCGACCGGAACCGGCCGCAACCAGCCGTCCAGCACCACCACCGCCGCGCCGCGGATCGGCCCGCCGATGGTGATCGGCTCGCCCGCGAGGAGCTCGGCGGGCCCGGTGGCCCAGATGCTGAACTCGGTGGGGCCGTACAGGTTCACCATCCGCCTGCCCGCCGCCCACTTCTCGATGAGCTCCGGGGTGGCCGCCTCGCCGGCGACCGAGAGCACCCGCAGCGCGGTCAGTTCGGTGGGTTCCATCGTCGCCAGCGCCGACGGCGTGATCACCGCGTGGGTGACCCGCTCGGTGCGCAGCAGCGTCTCGAGTTCGCTGCCGCCGTAGACCTCCGGTGGCGACACCACCAGCCGTCCGCCCGCCGCGTGCGCGGTGAGCATCTCGAAGACCGAGGCGTCGAAGCTGGGGGAGGCGACCTGCAGTGCGCTCGCGGAAGGATCGAGCGCGAGGGTGTCCCGTTGGGCGGCTGTGAGATTGGCGACGCCGCGATGGCTCAGCAGGACCGCCTTCGGTTTGCCGGTGGAACCGGAGGTGTAGATGAGGTAGGCGGTGTGGTCGATGTCGATGGGGCCGCCGCGTTCGTCGTCGGTGATGGGCGCGTCGGAGACCAGCATGGCGCGGCGGATGGTGTTCAGGTCGTCCAGGAGCAGCCAGTCGATGGTGCCTGGCAGTGTTTCACCGGTCGCCGTCACGGTGACGCCGATCGGCGCCTTGGAATCGGTGAGCATGTGCTCGATCCGCTCCACCGGATAGCTCGGATCCAGCGGCACGAAAGCCGCACCCGACTTGACCAGCGCCCACACCGCGACCACCGACTCCAGCGACCGGGTCAGCGCGAGAACGACGAACACCTCGGGCCCGACGCCGCGAGTCAGCAGGACCCGGGCGAACCGGTTCGACCAGGCATCGAGCTCGCCGTAGCTCATCGACAGCTCGCCCGCGCTGATCGCGATCGCGTCGGGGTCGATGCGCGCACCCGCCGCCAGGATCTCCGGCAGCGTCCGCATCGGCAGCGGGCGCGGGCCGCGGACCGGAGCCAGCGTGGCCAATTCGGTGTCGTCGCAGTACTGGAGTTGCGAGACCAGGGCGTGCGGGTTCTCGGCGAGCTGTCCGAGCAGCCGGACGAAGCGATCCAGGAATGATCGCACGGCAGCGTGTTCGAGTCGATCGGCCATGAACTTCACGGTGATCCGCAGGGAGTCGCCCGCTCCGGCGGTGCCGCGCAGCGGAATCACCATGAGGTTGAGCGGATACGGCGTCGCGTCGGTGCCTTCCACGTCGAGCACGCGCATGCCCGCGATGTCCAGGGCCTGCGACAGCGCCTCGCGGTCGATGGGATAGGACTCGAAGACGGTCAGCGTGTCGAACAGTTCGGCGAGACCGACGGCGCGGTGGATCGCGGCCAGGCCGACGTGCTGGTGGTCCATCAGTCGCGCCTGCTCGGCTTGTACGCGGGCCAGCAGATCGCTGACGTTCTCCGCGGGGTCCAGCGTCACCCGCACCGGGACGGTGTTGATGAACAGCCCGACCATCTCCTCGACGCCGGGCAGCTCCGGCGGCCTGCCGGAGACCGTGCTGCCGAACATCACGTCGGTGCGGCCGGTGAGCATGGCGAGCAGCATCGACCACGCCGCCTGGACCAGGGTGTTCACGGTCGCGCCCGCCTCGCGCGCCGCGGATTCGAGCACGGCGACGGTCTCGGCGGACAGGTCGTGCGAGATCAACGCGGTCTCGGTCGACTCGATGCCGGCCAGCGTGGGGACGGCGCGGGTCGGGGTATCGACGCCGGCCAGCGCCCGCTTCCAGGCCGCGATCGATGCCTCGGCGTCCTGTTCGCCGAGCCAGGACAGGAACTCCCGGTACGAGCGCGCGGGCGGCAGGACCGACGGGTCACCGGCGGTGACGTACAGCGTGAGCAGTTCCCGGACCAGAAGTGGGGTCGACCAACCATCCAGTACCAGATGGTGATTGGTCATGATGAGCCGGAATTCCCCTGGCGCGGTGCGGATCAGGGTGAAGCGGACCAGCGGGGGACGGGTGAGCGCGAAGCGGGTCAGCGCGTCGAGGGCGATGATGCGGTCGAGTTCGCGCGCCCGCTCCTGCTCGTCGGCGATCTCGGTGAGATCGATGTTCTCCCAGCGGATCTCGGCATCCGCGAGCACCAGCTGACGTGGGCCGTTGTCGGTCTCCACGAAAGCCGCGCGCAGGTTCTCGTGCCGATCGATCAGTGCCTGCGCGGCGCCGCGCAGACGGGCGGCGTCGACGGTGCCCGTCAGGGTGAGCAGCGACTGGACCGTGTAGCCGTCGGCGGTGTCGGAGTCGTAGAGCGCGTGGAAGAGCAGGCCGTACTGCAACGGCGACAGCGGCCACACGTCGGCGAGGTTCGGGTAGGTCCGTTCCCAGGTTTCGATCTGAGGCTGGTCGACCGTGACGAGCGCGAAGTCCGAGGGGGTGCGGCCACCCGAGACGCCGCTGCGCGCGTGGATGACGAGGGCTTCCAGCGCCGCGGACCACAGGTCGGCCAGCTCGCGCACGGCGGTCTCGTCGAGCAGCCTGCCCGCGTACGCCCAGGTGACGTCCAGGCCTGAGTCTGTGAGGACGGCATTGATGTCGACGACGGCGGCCAGCGGTGCGCGGTCGTCGTTGGTCGCCGCGAACCGTTGCGGTACCCAGGCGTCGTGGCCGCCGGTTACCGCCCGGCCCAGATAGTTGAAGCTCAGCTGGGGTGTCGGTGCGTCGGCCAGCGTTGCCGCCGTCTCGCTGTTCAGGTAGCGCAGCAGGCCGAAGCCGACACCGCGATCCGGTAGCGCGCGCAGCTGCTCCTTGGTCGCCTTGATCGCCGATCCCGCCGCGTGGCCACCGGCGAACGCGTCGTCGAGGTCGATTCCGGCCAGGTCGACGGCCACCGGGTACACGCTGGTGAACCAGCCGACCGTACGGGCGACATCGGCGCCGGGCAACAGGGACTCGCTGCGTCCATGGCCTTCCAAGATCATCAGCGCGCCGGTGCGGTCGCGCCACCGGCAGACCGCCATCGTCAGCGCGGCGAGCAGGACATCGTCTGCACCACAGTGGAATTGCTCGGGCAGCGTGGTGAGGACGGTGTGGGCGACATCCGGCGGGACCGTCGTCTGCCACTGCGCCATCGTGTCGACGACATCGCGGGCCGGGTCGAAGGTGTCGGTGCCGAGTGCGGGGTCGGGTGTCGCCAGAATGCGCTGCCACAACGGCAATTCGTCGATGCGTGCGGCCGCCTGCTCCAGCTGGCCGTGTGCCCAGCGCCGGAACGAGGTGCCGACCGGCTCGAGGGTGCCGCCGAAGGCGGCGGTCGCCAAGTCCGGCAGCAGGATTCGCCAGGAGATGCCGTCGGTGACCAGGTGGTGCAGGACGAGCCAGCACAGCGGCGGGTCGTCCGCGCGGTCGATCAGCACGAAGCGGGCGACGACACCGGCGGCGGGGTCGAGCAGATCGGCGGCGTGCTGCAAGGCGCTCTCGATCGTGTCGTCGAGATCGGGCCCTGCCTGCACCACCGCGATCAGCGTGTCCGCGTCGACCGAATTGGCTTCGGCGACAATCCATTCCCAGCCATTCTCAGTCGTGCGCAGCGTGGAGCGCAGGAGATCGTGGTGGTCGATCAGCACCTGAAGTGCGGCGGCGAGCGACGGCCGGGTGGTGCCCGCGGGCAGGCCGATCAAGACCGCCTGGCCGTACCGGCCCCACGTGTCACCGTGTTCCACCATGGCGTGCACGATCGGGGTGAGATCCACGGGTCCGATACCGCCACCGGGCAGCTCGTGCACCACGTGGACCTCGGTCTCGCCCGCCACGGCCGCCAGCGCGGCGACCGTCTTGCGCTCGAAGACATCCCTGGCGCTGAACGCGATCCCGGCCGCCTTCGCGCGGGAGACCAGCTGAATGGAGACGATACTGTCGCCGCCGAGGGCGAAGAAGCTGTCGTCGGCCCCGACCGTGTCGAGTCCGAGGACCTCGGCGAAGAGTGTGGCGAGCACTTCCTCACGCGGCGTGGACGGCGCCCGGCTCGTCACCGTGCGGGCGCCGAAATCCGGCGCGGGCAGCGCCTTGCGGTCGACCTTGCCCAGCGGCGTGAGCGGGACACGGTCGAGCACCGTGACGACCGACGGCACCATGTAGGCCGGGAGTCGGTCGCCGACAGCGGCTTTCACCGCTTCGGGATGCACCTCGGCGCCGGGTGTCGTCGTCACGTAGGACACCAGCGCGGTCGCGCCGGCGGCGGTGTCGACACCGAGGGTGAGCGCGAAATCGATGGCGGGCAGGTGCTCCAAGGCGGCGTCGATCTCGCCGAGTTCGATCCGGTAGCCGCGCACCTTCACCTGGAAGTCGCTGCGGCCTTGGTAGGACAGCGTGAACCGGCCGTCGTCGGTCCACCGCACCAGGTCGCCGGTGCGGTACATCCGCTGACCGGGTGCGTGGGGATCGGCGACGAAGCGGCTCGCGGTCAATCCGCTGCGCCGGTGATAGCCGCGTGCCACACCGGGACCCGCGAGATACAGCTCACCCACGGTGCCCGCGGGGACGGGACGCAACCAGGGGTCGAGCACCAGGCCGGTGACACCGCGGACGAGGCTGCCTATCGTCACCGGCGCACCCGGGGTCAGCGGCTCGGTCAGCGTTGTCGTGATGGTGGTCTCGGTGGGACCGTAGCCGTTGATCAGTGCCCGGCCTGCCCATTTCGACACCAGTTCCGGTGGGCACGCGTCACCGCCGACGACAATGGTGCGCAGGTCGGGGAGCGTTTCCGGATCGAGCGAGCCGACGACGGCGGGCGTGACATTGAGATGGGTGACGCGATGCGCGCGCAGCACCTGCGCCATCTCCGCACCCGCGTATGCCGAAGGCGGCACCACCGCGAGGGTGGCGCCCGTTGCCAGCGTCACCAGGATCTCCTCGACGGAGATGTCGAAGCTCGGTGACACGGCATGGGCGACAACGGATTCCGCATCGACACCGAATCCGGCCCGTGAGCTGGCGACGAGATTCGCCAGACCGCGGTGCGACACCAGCACGCCCTTGGGCAGGCCCGTCGAGCCGGAGGTATAGATGACATAGGCGACCTGATCCGGATGAATCGCGCCTCGCCGTTCGGCGTCGGTGATCGGACCGGGCTTCTGTGCTGCGATGAGCAGGGCGGTCGCCTCGTCGTCGATCGAGCGCCAATCGACAGTGTCCGGCAACGACTTTCGCGCCTCGGTGACCGTCAGGCCGGTGACCACACCGCTGTCGCCCACCATGTGCTCGATCCGGTCCGCGGGATAGGTCGGATCGATCGGCACGAACGGCGCCCCGGTCTTGGCCACCGCGATGGTCGCGAGCACCGATTCGGCCGACCGCGGAATTGACAGCGCGACACCGTGTTCGGGGCCTGCGCCAGCTGCTGTCAGCACCCGGGCGAGGCGATTCGAGTACTCGTCTGCCTCGCGATAGGTGAGTGTCTCGCCCGCGCCCCAGCGCAAGGCCACCGCAGTCGGGTCGATCGCGGCGCCCGCGGCGAGAATCTCGGGCAGCGTGCGGGATTCGACACCCGCCGGACCACGCGCGGGCACCGACACGGCCTGCTCGGCGGCGGAAAGGACGGGCACCGTCGACAGCGGCGCATCGGGGCCCGCGACGAGGAACCGGTGCAGGAACAGCAGGAACCGCTCGTGGTGCGCCGCCAGATCGGCTTCGCTGTACAGGTTTCCGTTGCCCTGGAGGTCGATGTGGGTGCTCTCGCCGCCCACCCCGGGATACACATTGACGAACAGATCGTCGATCAGCCCGGAGGTGAGCACGTGCAGCCGCCCGACCACCGGGCCGAGCGCGATCCTGGTGCCCACCATCATCAGATTCACGGCGGGACCGAACGAGGCCGCCTCGTCCATCGCCCAGCCGAGATCGCGGACGATGTCTTCCTGCCGGTAGCGCTGGCGGCGCAGCGCGCCGGTCAGCTCGCCCTGCACGGCGAGGATCGCGGCGCCCACCGTGGTCTGGGGTGTCAAGGTGACGCGCAACGGGACGACATTGGCGAGCATGCCGCCCGAACGGCGCAGCGTCGCGGAGGTCCGCGCCGACACCGGCAGGCTCAGCACGACCTCCGGTGCGCCGGTCATCGCGGCGAGATAGGCGCCGAACGCGGCCACCACCGTGGGCGCGACACCGGAGTTCACCGCCGCGGCGACGGAATCGAGCAGCGCGGTCGTCTCCGCGGGCAGTGCGCCGGCGACGCGGTTGGGGTGGGCGTCGACCTCGGCATCGCGGCCCGCGAGATTCACCGGGTCGGACATTCCGGCCAGGTGCTCGCGCCAGTACTGGCGGTCGGCCTCGAAGCGGGCCGAGGTCCGGTACGCCAGATCGGCCTCGACGATCTTCTGCAACGGTTCGGCCTTGCCCGGCGGCGGCTCCCTGCCCTCGAAAGCGGCGTTGTAGAGCTCGCCCGCCCGCTGGACCAGTGCCAGCGCGCCCATGCCGTCGAGCACGATGTGGTGCATCCGCGTGTACCAGAACCAGTGGTCCTCGCCGACCCGCAGCAATGCCAGGTGGATCAGCCGGTCACGCATCACATCCAGCGGTGCGGTGTACTCGGCGCGCATCCAGGCCTGCGCGGCCCGCTCCGGGTCGGGCTCGGACCGGAAATCGAGCTCGGGGATATCGGTGTCGAGGCTCAGGTCGACGAGCTGCTGCGGCTGACCGCCGATATTGATCAGCCGTAGGTAGCCGGTGCCGAACTCACGGCCGGTGCGCCGGACGGCCTCGGTCAGCAGCTCGTGGTCTATCGGTGCGGACAATTCGACGTACTGGGCGATGGAGATGGGGATGTCGCCCGCGATGTGCTGGGCGAACCAGATCCCGCGCTGAGCGGCGGACAAGGGGAAGGCGCCGTCGCGTACGGCGGTGCCCGGTCCCTGCAGGGAAGACTGGGTCATGAGCAGACCTGCGTTCTCATGTCTGGAGCTCGGTATTCACCTTGGGTCCCCGACCCGCTGCGTTCCGCGATCCAGATCCATTCTGAACCTGTGCGGACCGGAATGGGTACTACGAGACCGCAGCCAGATCCCTGGTGGACAGCGGCGCGTCCGAGCTGACCAGATAACGCCGCAGGGTCGAGCGATCGTCGAGGACCAGCCAGTCGACGACGTCGGTCAGTTCGGGCCTGTCGTCCCGGGTGGTGATGCCGAGGTAGGCGCCGAAGACGAACTCGTCGTCGGCGACGGAGACCGGGATCGCACCGATCTTGCGCACCGCCGCCTCGGCGATGACCGCCTCGATCATGGCGTCGACCGCCAGCGCGATCCGGGTGCCCGCGGCGGCGCCGCGGCCCAGCAGCAGCCGCGCCAGCCGGTTGGCCCAGCGATCCAGATCGGCATCGGCGAGGTGACCATCGGTGGCGATCGGGGTGGACTGCCGACGCGGCAGCTGGATGACGTTGTCGGCGATCGCGGTGGTCATCGTGCTCATCGTGGTGTCCCCTTGGCGCTGGTCGGAGGTGCTTTTCGGTACACCTCTACTGTCGTCGCCGGGAGGGGACTCCGACAGCAACCCCAGCGTTGGGGGGTGACCTCCCAGGGGGCGCTTTTACCACCCCAAGGTGGTGCGCGCGCCGCCGGCGGCGCGACCGGCCGCCGCTGTCGCGGGCCTGGTCAGCGCGCGTTGCCGCCGATGCTGAAGTGGGCGCCGGTGGGGTCGGTGAGACCGGCCAGGCGGCCGTAGGGGGTGTCCATCGGCTCGAAGACGACGGCGCCGCCGAGCGTCTTGGCCAGTTCGGTGGTCTTGTCGACGTCGTCGGCGCCGAAGTAGGCCGTCCACGCGCCCGGGATGCCCTCGGGGAGGTGGCCGGTGGCGTCCATGATGCCGCCGCGCATCGGGGAGGTCGCGTGGATGGTGGTGTAGCGGAATTCGGGGGAGTCGGCCACGACGAAGATGTCGTTCCAGCCGAAGACCTCGCGGTAGAAGGTCAGCGACGGCTCGTACGCGCGGGTCATCAGCTCGAACCAGGACGGGACGCCGTCGTGGTTGCTCCAGACACCGTCGGCGACGTCGCCGATCGCCTCGAAGCCGGGGAACTCGCCTGCCTGCCACACGCCGACACCGATGCCGCCGACATCGGCGAGCACGGCCATCGTGCCCAGCTCGCCGACGGCCATCGGCTCGACGATCACGTTCCCGCCCGCGCTGCTCGCCTTCGCGGTTGTCGCGGCGGCGTCGGCGGAGGCCAAGTAGACGGTCCAGCGGTCGGGGAACGGATCGCGGTCGTCGGGGACGCGGCCCATCGCGCCCGCGACGGCCTTGCCGTCCTTGCGCAGGGTGGTGTAGCCGCCGAATTCCTCGCCGCCGCGTTCGGCGGTCCAGCCGAACAGCTCGCTGTAGAAGGCGATGGCACGGTCGAGATCGGCGGTGTAGAGATCGACCCAGGTGGGATCACCGGGCTGCGTGGCACTGGACATGACGACTCCTCGGCTGCGGGGGAATAGCTCGACAGAGTTATGACGCCCCCGCGGCCGGAAAGTCATCGCAGCCAACCGTTGCACCCGCGCGACCTGCGGAGGAAGATCGAGACCGGCGTCCGGCCGGCACGCTCTCGTCCGTCTACGGCGCGCTGAATACGACACAGAGTAGGACCCGCGCGTGATGCTGCGGCAGCACGGTTTACGATTCACTCCAACGCATGCTGACCGTCGTCTGCCTCTGACACCGACGACGGAGGGCCTGCGAGTGACGTACAGGCATCTTCAGGAGGATCAGTGACTGCGGTAGAGCCCAGGCCAGTCCCTCAGTTGGAAGCGACTCGACCGTATCCTGCTCGGACCGGGCCCAAGGGCTCGTTCCTGTACAAGGCGGTCACCACCACCGACCCCAAGGTGCTCGGCACCATGTACCTGGTGACGGCGATCAGCTTCTTCCTGGTCGGCGGTCTCATGGCGCTGCTCATGCGCGCCGAGCTGGCCCGCCCGGGTCTGCAGTTCCTCTCGCCCGAGCAGTTCAACCAGCTGTTCACCATGCACGGCACGATCATGCTGCTGTTCTACGCGACGGCGATCGTGTTCGGCTTCGCCAACATCATCCTGCCGCTGCAGATCGGCGCCCCCGACGTCGCCTTCCCGCGACTGAACGCGTTCAGCTACTGGCTGTACCTGTTCGGCGGCTCGATGGCGACCGCGGGCTTCGTGACCCCCGGTGGCGCCGCGGACTTCGGCTGGACGGCGTACGTGCCGCTGACCGACATCCTGCACTCGCCCGGTGTCGGCACCGACCTGTGGATCCTGGGTCTGGCCGTGTCCGGTCTGGGCACCATCCTCGGTGGTGTCAACATGCTCACCACCGTGGTCTGCCTGCGCGCGCCCGGTATGACCATGTTCCGCATGCCGATCTTCACCTGGAACATCGCGGTGACCTCGGTGCTGGTGCTGCTCGCGTTCCCGCTGCTGACCGCGGCGCTGTTCGGCCTGGCCTACGACCGCCACCTCGGCGGCCACATCTACGACCCGGCCACCGGCGGCATCCTGCTCTACCAGCACCTGTTCTGGTTCTTCGGCCACCCCGAGGTCTACATCATCGCGCTGCCCTTCTTCGGCATCGTGTCCGAGATCTTCCCGGTCTTCAGCCGTAAGCCGATCTTCGGTTACACCACGCTGGTCTACGCGACCCTCGGTATCGCCGCGCTGTCCATCGCCGTGTGGGCGCACCACATGTACGCCACCGGCGCCGTGCTGCTGCCGTACTTCTCCTTCATGACCTTCCTCATCGCGGTCCCAACCGGTGTGAAGTTCTTCAACTGGATCGGCACGATGTGGCGCGGTCAGCTGACGTTCGAATCACCGATGCTGTGGTCGATCGGCTTCCTGGTGACCTTCCTCTTCGGTGGTCTGTCGGGCGTCATCCTGGCCTCGCCGCCGCTGGACTTCCACGTCACCGACTCGTACTTCGTCGTCGCGCACTTCCACTACGTGCTCTTCGGCACCATCGTGTTCGCCACCTTCGCGGGTATCTACTTCTGGTTCCCGAAGATCACCGGCCGCATGATGGACGAGCGCCTGGCGAAGTGGCACTTCTGGACCACTTTCGTCGGCTTCCACACCACCTTCCTGGTGCAGCACTGGCTGGGCGCCGAGGGCATGCCGCGTCGCTACGCCGACTACCTGCCCAGCGACGGCTTCACCACGCTGAACACGATCTCCACGATCGGTGCCTTCATCCTCGGCTCGTCGATGCTGCCGTTCGTGTGGAACACCTTCAAGAGCTACCGCTACGGCGAGGTCGTCACGGTGGACGACCCGTGGGGCTACGGCAACTCCCTCGAGTGGGCCACCACCTGCCCGCCGCCGCGGCACAACTTCTACGAGCTGCCGCGCATCCGCTCGGAGCGTCCGGCGTTCGAGCTGCACTACCCGCACATGGTCGAGCGCATGAAGGCCGAGGCGCACGTCGGCTGGGGCTCGGCCAAGCACGCCACGCACGTCGCCGAAGGCACGCTGGCAAAGAAGTAAGTAGGAAACCGCCAAACGACTAGGGGTGTGCACCTGCTGGGTGACCAGCAGGTGCATGCGCTTTTTCTAGACTAAGTTGCGCATTTACGGCTCACCCCAGGGAAGGGCCCGGATATGGAGCAGATCGACTTGGCAGACACCACAGTTCTCGTGACCGTCACCGGCCCCGACCGACCTGGCGTCACTTCTGTGCTGCTGACAGCGCTGTCACGCCATCAGGTGAGCCTGCTGGACGTGGAGCAGGTCGTCATCAGGGGCAGGCTCACCCTCGGTGTGCTGGTGTCGTGCCCCAACGACCCCGAGGCGCTGCAGGACGAGCTCGAAGAGGCGATGAACACCGTCGGCATGCAGGTCGACGTGTCCGTCGACGCGCAGATCGGCAAGCCGCCGATGTCGACGCACGCCGTGGTGGTGCTCGGCGCCCCCGTCACCGCGCACGCGTTCAGCGCGATCTCGCGGATGCTCGCCGCCCTCGGCGCCAATATCGACACCATTCGCGGCATCGCCGACTACCCGGTGACCGGCATGGAACTGATGGTCACCGCGACCGACACCGGCGCCGACACCGATTCCCGGCTGCGCACCGCGCTGGCCGACGTCGCCGTCGCCGAGCAGGTCGACATCGCCGTGGAACGGGCCGGGCTGGCCCGTCGCGCCAAGCGGCTCATCGTCTTCGACGTGGACTCCACCCTGATCCAGGGCGAGGTCATCGAGATGCTGGCCGCGCACGCCGGTGTCGAGGAGCAGGTTCGCGAGGTCACCGAGGCCGCGATGCGCGGCGAGCTCGACTTCGCCGAATCCCTGCGTCAGCGGGTCGCGACCCTGGAAGGTCTCGACGCGTCGGTGATCGAGGAGGTCGCAGACCGGATCGAGCTCACCCCCGGCGCCCGCACCACCATCCGCACGCTGCGGCGGCTCGGCTTCCGCTGCGGTGTGGTCTCCGGCGGGTTCCGGCAGGTCATCGAGCCGCTCGCGCACGAGCTGGAACTCGACTTCGTGCAGGCCAACACCCTGGAAATCGTCGACGGCAAGCTCACCGGCCGGGTGGTCGGCGAGATCGTCGACCGGGCCTTCAAGGCGACCGCGCTGCGCAAGTTCGCCGCCGACGCGGGCGTGCCGATGGAGCAGACCGTGGCGGTCGGCGACGGCGCCAACGACATCGACATGCTCAACGCCGCCGGGCTCGGTGTGGCGTTCAACGCCAAGCCCGCGCTGCGCGAGGTGGCCGACACGGCGCTGTCGCACCCGTACCTGGACGCGGTGCTGTTCATCCTCGGCGTCACCCGCGACGAGGTCGAGGCGGCCGACGCCCGCGACGGCGGGGTGCGGCGGGTTCCGCTGCTCGGGCGGTAGGCACGGTCGAGTTCGTCGACGGTCCGGCCGGACCGTCGATCGAACCCGAGACCACATTCCTCGTGCAGGTGCAGGTCTCCTAGCGTCGACGGGACCGTCTGGTCGGCTCGCTAGGCTGGGCCGGACTGGTGGCGTCGATCGAATCGGGTGTTGTGGCATGGGCAGCGCGGAACTGAGCAGCGTGGAGACCGAGGTAGAGGTCAGGGACGAAGCGGCCGAATTCGCTGTGCGGCACGCCGAATTGGCGCGGGGCTACGGCGGCAACGGCGACCCGGACGACCCGGCCATGGTCCAGGCGATGCAGATGGTGCTGCATATCCCGAAGACCCATCCGCCCGCCCGCAGCGCGCTCCTGGAAGCCGCGGCGGCCGCGGCGGTCGCCGTCTGCCTCGACCCGCGCTCTGGGCCGGGCGGGGAGTGGGAGCCGCGGTATCTGGCGTGGAAGCGGTCCAGGATCAGGAAGGTCGCCCGGCGGGCTCGCGGCTCGCAGTGGGTCGCCGCAGGCGGGGTCGACGGTGTCACGATCGATGTCGACGGCGCGCAGGCCCGTGCGTTCGTTCCCGGCCCGGTCGGCGCGATCGACCAGCGGATCCGCAAACTGCAGATCGGCGGCACCGATCTCGAGCACGACGAGCCGGGCCCGCCGGACCCGCGGCTGCCGGTGCTGTGGGTCAACGCGGCGCTCGAGATGTCGGTCGGCAAGGCGGCCGCCCAGGTCGGGCACGCGAGCATGCTGCTGGCGGGTGCCCTGCCCGTGACGGCCGCGGCGGCCTGGGCCGAGCACGAGTTCCGGTGCGCGGTCCGCGATGCCGACGACCAGCGGTGGGCCGGATTGGTGGCCGAGGTTGCCGCCGGTCGCGCGGTCGCCGTGCGCGATGCCGGCTTCACCGAGGTGGCGCCCGGCTCGATGACGGTGATCGCGGTGCCCGCCCAGGCCTGACCCGCCGACACGCGCGGCCGAATCCGGCGGTTCGGTGCTGGTTTTCGCGACTCGCCGTCACGATGGGGTGTAGCTGGGGGATCGTGGGGGTATATGAAACCGATGGTCCAGGCATCCACGTAAGGAGGTTCCGCGATGGTGACCACGATTGTGGTGATCCTGATCGTGTGGGGAGTGCTGTCGGTGCCGATCTCGCTCCTCGCCGCCCGGATGCTGCGCGGCGATGCGCATCGCGATTCCGCGCCGACCAGCAACGACGAATCCCACCCGGGCCGGTCGTTCCGCTGAGGGCCCGCGTGGGCCAAGATGGAGCGCGTGTCGCAACCCGATCCCGATCTGCTCATCGACTTCTCCGACGTGACCATCCGCCGCTCGGGCCGAACGCTCGTCGGCCCGGTCAGCTGGCAGGTCGAGCTCGACGAACGCTGGGTGGTGCTCGGCCCCAACGGGGCGGGCAAGACCTCGCTGCTGAGAATGGCCGCCGCCGAGGTCCATCCGACCTCCGGTGACGCGAACCTGCTGGGGGAGACGCTCGGTCGCGTCGACGTCACCGAGCTGCGCCCGCGCATCGGGTTGTCCTCGGCGGCGGTGGCCAGCCGCATTCCCGTCGACGAGAAGGTCAGCGACCTGGTGGTGTCGGCCGGCTACGCGGTGCTCGGCCGGTGGCGCGAACGCTACGACGACATCGACACCGACCGCGCCGTGGACATGCTGGAAACCCTGGGCGCCGAACACCTTTCCGACCGCACCTACGGCACCCTGTCCGAGGGCGAACGCAAGCGGGTGCTGATCGCGCGCGCCCTGATGACCGATCCGGAACTGCTGCTGCTCGACGAACCCGCCGCGGGCCTGGACCTGGGTGGCCGCGAGGAGCTCGTGGAGCGGCTCGGCTATCTGGCCGCCGATCCCGACGCGCCCGCGATGGTCCTGGTGACCCACCACGTGGAGGAGATCCCGCCGGGCTTCACCCACGCCATGCTGCTCAGGGAGGGCGAGGTCGTCGGGCAGGGGCTGCTCGAGGACGTGCTCACCGCCGAGAACCTCAGCGCCGCGTTCAGCCAGTCCATCGCGCTGGACCGGGTCGACGGACGCTGGTTCGCCCGCCGGGCCCGCCGGGCGGGGCAGCACCGCCGCGCCTGAAGTCCGCGCCCCGGGAATCAATCGGGGGCCGGGTCGACGAGCTGGTTCGCTCGACCCCGCTCGGGCAGCATCGCCGCGCCTGGATGCCCACTCAGCGGGAACTGGGCGGGCGGGGCAGCACCGGCCCGGCTGAACTGTTCCCAGTGCTGACCAAGCGGGCGTTAGGGTGCAGAGGAGGCCGGAGTGCGGCCGCGGCGACACGCGCGCGGCCTGCCCGGTGCTCCGGCAGGCGATGGGGCCGGTCGGAGTCGGTCGCCGGGCCGTGCCCGGTGGTGGAGAGGAACGGGTATGAGTGAGTCCGGGGTAGCCGCACGGGACGCGTCGACGGTGATGCTGGTGCGCGACGGTGGGTCGGGCATCGAGGTGTTCCTGCAGCGCCGCGTCAGCGGCATGGCGTTCGCGGGCGGGATGACCGTCTTCCCCGGCGGTGGCGTCGACGCCGCCGACGGCACCGCCGACATCGCCTGGGCCGGACCCGCACCGGCGTGGTGGGCCGAGCGTTTCGCGACGACCGAGCAGGCAGCCCAGGCGCTGGTCGCGGCCGCGGTCCGGGAGACCTTCGAGGAATGCGGCGTGCTGCTGGCCGGGCCGACCGCCGATACCGTTGTCGACGACTCCGCGGTCTACCGCGAGGCCCGCGGCAAGCTCGAGCGCCGTGAGCTGTCGCTCGCGGACTTCCTCGCGGCCGAGGGTCTGGTGCTGCGCGCCGATCTGCTGCGTCCGTGGTCGAACTGGATCACCCCCGAAGCCGAACCGCGCCGCTACAACACCCGGTTCTTCGTCGCCGTGCTGCCGCAGGGCCAGATCGCCGACGGCGCGACCTCCGAGGCCGCCCAGGTCGTCTGGGCGACTCCGCAGGACGCCCTGGCGAGCTGGCGGGCGGGCGAGCACGTCCTGCTGCCGCCGACGTGGTCGCAGCTCGACGGCCTGTGCGGTTTCGCCGATACCGTGGCCGTGCTGGCCGCCGAGCGGGCGATCACCCCGATCATGCCGCACTACACGCCCAATGCCGAGGGCCCGCCGCTGACCGACTTCCCGGACAACGGCCGGTATTTCGCGGAGCTGCCGCAGCTGGGTGCGCTGGGCGGCCGGTAGGTTGGCCGCATGGCCGAATTCGTCACCCTCGAGCTGCCCACCGACCCGTCCGCTCGCGGCGTCGCGCTGCTGCGCATCGATCGTCCGCCGCTGAACCTCGTCGACGCCCAGCTGGCCCGTGAGGTCGCCGCGGCGGCCGAGACGGTGGGCAGGCATCCCGGGGTGGCCGCGCTCATCGTCTACGGCGACGAACGGGTGTTCAGCGCGGGCGACGAGATGACCGAGCTCGCCGAGCTCGACGCCGAGCAGGCCGCCGCCATGGCCGCCGATCTGCAAGCCGCCCTCGGCTGCCTCACCCGAGTACCGCAGCCGACGGTCGCCGCGATCACCGGCTACTGCCTCGGCGCCGGTCTGGAACTGGCCCTTGGCGCCGACCACCGGATCATCGGCGACAACGTCAAACTCGGGCTGCCGCAGATCAAGGCGGGGCTGATCCCGCTGTCGGGGATCCGCAGGCTGTCGCTGCTGATCGGCGCGAGCCGCGCCAAGGACCTCGTCTACACCGGTCGATTCGTCGACGCCGAGGAAGCCGCGAAGCTCGGTCTGGTCGACGAGGTCGTCGCCCCCGACGACGTCCTCACCGCCGCCCGCCGCTGGGCCGAACAGTTCGTGACGGCCGCTCCGCGCGCCCTCGCCGCCGCCAAGGCGGTCTTCGAAGCGGGCCCGCACGCGCACTCCACCGCCGTCACCGAATGGTCGGCGCTGTTCGACACCGACGACGCCCGCACCGGCACCCGCACCTTCGCCGCCGAGGGTCCGAACAGCGCTGTTTTCACCGGCAGGTGAGCTGAGACCGGTCAATCGACCAAGTGGAACCGCCGGAAACAAGACCGCCCATTGCGTGCTGAGGGTCTCCTATTACTCTTGGCGGTTATGACGGTCCACCCCGATGACCCGGCGCCGAACCCGCACGCCACCGAGGCCGAGGTCGAAGCAGCGCTGAAGGACACCAAGCTCGCCCAGGTCCTGTATCACGACTGGGAAGCGGAGACGTACGACGACAAGTGGTCGATCTCCTATGACGAACGCTGTATCGCGTATGCCCGCGGCCGGTTCGACCTCGCGGTCGGCCCCGCCCCGCTGCCCTACGAACGGGCGCTCGAGCTCGGCTGCGGCACGGGGTTCTTCCTGCTGAACCTGATGCAGGGCGGCATCGCGAAGAAGGGTTCGGTCACCGACCTCTCGCCCGGCATGGTGAAGGTCGCGCTGCGCAACGCCGAGCACCTCGGCCTGGATGTCGACGGTCGCGTCGCCGACGCCGAGACCATCCCGTACGACGACGACACCTTCGACCTGGTCTGCGGCCACGCCGTGCTGCACCACATCCCGGATGTGGAGCTGGCGCTCAAGGAGTGCCTGCGGGTGCTCAAGCCGGGCGGGCGTTTCGTCTTCGCCGGTGAGCCGACCACCATCGGCAACCTCTACGCCCGCAAGCTCGGCCAGGCCACCTGGAAGGTGACCACCGAGATCACCAAGCTGCCGTTCCTGTCCGGCTGGCGCCGTCCACAGACCGAGCTGGACGAGTCCTCCCGCGCCGCCGCGCTCGAGGCCGTCGTCGACCTGCACACCTTCGACCCGAGCGATCTCGAGAAGATGGCCAAGTCGGCCGGTGCCGTCGACGTGAAGGCCACCACCGAGGAGTTCGCCGCCGCCCTGTGGGGCTGGCCGGTGCGCACCTTCGAGGCCGCGGTCCCCGACGAGAAGCTGACCATCGGCTACCGCATGGCGCAGTACCGCGCCTGGCTGGGCCTGAGCTGGCTCGACGAGAACGTCCTGCGCAAGGTCGTCCCGCGCGAGTTCTTCTACAACGCGATGATCACCGGCGTGAAGCCGGGCGCGGCGCAGAAGTAAGTGGGGTACCGCTTCGGCCGCGACGACGTCGCCTATCTGGGCAGCGCGGCGGGATCCCCCGCGCTCGCCGAGGTCGACCGGCTGGAGCTGACCCCCGGGGGGGGGGGCCCGGCGGGAGAGAGCCCTCGCGTGGGGCGGCCACACC
>NZ_JBHXMY010000011.1:23540-28341 GCF_042720195.1 Nocardia sp. NPDC058497
CCCGGCCGGCCCCGCGGGAGTGCGGGGGCGCCGCGCGGGGGCCCCCCCCCCCCCCCCGCGCCGGGCCCCCGGGGGGGGCGCCCCCCCCGCCCCCCCCCGGGCGATATCGCGCCCCGGGGCGTCGCTCGCACCACACGCACGCCGCCGCGCTGATCGAGACGGTGCGGTTGCGGCGTAAGGCCGCGGTGAAGCTGCCCGCGGCGGCCCAGTGGCTGTTCACCGATGACGCCCTGCAGCAGGCCACACCCGCGCTCGTCGCCCGGCATCGGGCCGCGCGGTTGGCCGGTCGGGCGGTGCACGATGTCACCTGTTCGATCGGGGCTGAGCTGGCCGAGCTGGCCAAGGTGTGTCCGGCAGTCATCGGCAGTGATCTCGACGAGGTGCGATTGGCGATGGCCGCCCACAACCTCGGCGTCGCGCCGCTGTCGGCGACAGGTCTCGGCACAGCCGTCGACGGACAGCCGGAGCGAGACCTCCTCTCCGTCGAGCAGGCCGCTTCTCGCCCGGACGGACCATCGTATGAGGTGGGTTCGCCGATTAGCGGACGAAACATAGTGCTGGCCAAGGCCGATGCCCTCACCCCGACCTCCCGGGACACCGTGATCATCGCCGATCCGGCCCGCCGAGCCGACGGTCGCCGCACCTACGACCCCGCGAAGCTGCAACCCCCACTACCGGACCTGCTGGCCGCCTACGCGGGCCGCGACATCGCCGTGAAGTCCGCCCCCGGCCTGGATTTCGACCGCCTCGGCTGGAACGGCGAGATCGAGGTCGTCTCCCTGGACGGCGCGGTCCGCGAAGCCTGCCTGTGGTCCCCCGGCCTGACCGACCCCGGCGTCACCCGCCGCGCCACCGTCCTCGATTCCCGCGGCGGCGCAACCACTCTCACCGACGCCGTCCCCGACGACATCCCCGAGCAGCCCCCCGGCGAGTGGATCGTCGACCCCGACGGCGCGATCGTCCGCGCGGGCCTGGTCCGCCACTACGCCGCCGAACACGGCCTCTGGCAACTCGATCCCCACATCGCCTACCTCACCGGCGACACCGTCCCCACCGGCATGCGCGGCTTCCGCATCGAGGACCGCTTCGAACTCCGCGAGAAGACACTCCGCCAGGAACTGTCCCGCCGCGACTGCGGTCCGCTCGAGATCCTCCTCCGAGGCGTCGACATCGACCCCGACGCCCTCCGCAAGAAGCTCAAGCAACGCGGCACCCAGCCCTACACCTTGGTGATCACCCGAATCGGCCGCAACGCAACGGTTTTCCTGTGCACGGCCCACGCGGCCCGGTAGGACAAGTCCGCGCCGGTACAGCGAAGCCGCTATCGAACACATGTTCCCCTCGATGGCTAAGCTCTGTCGGTGACCACCGAGAACCCCGCCGAGGCCGCCATCCATCGCTACTTCGCCGCACTCCAGTCCGGCACCCCGGCCATCACCACTGCGAACGCAGCCGGGCCCCGATTCCGACGGCCCTGGCCCGGCCAGCAGAACGCACGACGACCCCACTTGCAGACGATCTGATCAGGTCGCAACTGTCGATTGCCACCGCCCGAGGGACCGCCCCGTTGCCAGTCATGGGACCACCGGCGGCAGCACAGTAGTGGAACAGGTTCTCGCAACGAACGATCACCCGGCGCCGCCTTAGCGAACGACTGGTATGCGGCATTTCAGTGCTTTCGGGCGGTCCCGGATGTCGGTCCGGCGTGCTCGGTGCCGAGGGCCACCTCGCCGCGCAGCAAGGATGGTCGCCAGTGGTAGCAAGTCCGGTGATCTGCTGACCCTCGCGGATCAGCCCGGCGAGCCTGTCGGACGTCAACGGAACCACGGGAATTCCGCGCTGAGGACAGTGGGTCGATCAGGCGTTCCAGACGATCGAATGGTTGTCGGTGGGGACTGCCACCATGACCCATATGGCGACAACCGATCCCCTGGCCCCATTTCAGTGGCTCAACGCATCCGAGAGCCAAGCGGACCCGCTGGGCGAGATCTTCAGCGTCGGCTTCTTCCGAAACCTTGACCCGTCGGAGGTGGTGCGCCGCTTCAGCAAAGGCGACGACTCCGGCCAGGAGTCCGACTTCGAAGAGCTCAACGACAGGATGGTCGAGTTCCTCGGCAAGACTGGCGGCGGGCACGGAGGCGGTCACGTGGGTGTGTTTCGGGCCGGTGCATGGAGCGTGGCCATCGAACCGGTCGGGTGGTGGATGACTGACCGCAAGACGCTGGCGGAACTATCGCGAGACTGTGAGGTCCTGGCGATCACCATCCACGGCTACGCCGAGCACGGCCTCGAGTACGCGATCGACGGGACGATCGTGACTGGCCACCGACTGTGGTACCCGCATGACCGTTGGGGTTGCGACCCCGACCGGCTCAACGACTACATGCGCGAGCTGGGCATGGAGCTGGACATGACCGACGATGACCCTATTTATGACGTCGATGAAGACGAGCGCGACTCCGACGCCTGGCACATCAGCGTCAGCACCGGCGTGCCGAGAGCCTTCGCCCTGGCGGCGAAGGTCACTGGAGTGTCGTTCACGGCAGACATGCTGGACCAGCCCCTCCTCATCGGACCTATCGCCTACCGATGGTCACCTCCCGACCACACCACCGATTGACCCGGTGCGCTTGCTGGTACGACCGGTGAAGTCGTAGAACGCATCTCGGTCCGCTCGACATCCACCTCAACGACCGTCGGGTGAGCGCGCTATGCGGCAATACCGGACGTTGGACTTCTATCGAGTCCCGCAACAGCCCGGCGCGTGGAACCGGCTTGTCCGCCGCTACTAGACGATGGTCCCGGGCCAGATGTCGGTGGCTCATGGCAGTGTCAGCCGCTGTGATTGCTTCAGCTGATGACGACACCTGGTTTCCTGATCATGGACGGTGTTTCCTACCTTGATCGCGATCAACGAACTGGGGGCGTCGTGAACACCGCGACCGGTGGCCTCGGGTGGATGTACGACAGGGATCTGCCGCTGGTCAGCCTCACCTTCGCGCGTCAGATCAACGCCCGAGAGCTATTGGAGCGGATGGGCGTCGACCAAGACACGGTGGCGGTGCGCGGGATGGACGACTTCCATTACGAGCTGGGCGGCCTTCTCTACGAACATGACGGATATGTGGTCACCGCAGGGCATTACCGAAGCTGGGCCTGGGCTGAGGAGCACGGTAGCTGGAAATCGATGGAAGACCGAGGACTGGTGCTGCGCGCCTCGATTGGAACCGCGGCACTGGAGCTGCATGCCACCATGAAATCGGGAGCGGTGTTCGGATACGCCGAGAACGGCCGCCTCATCACCGGCCTCGACACCACCGACCTCTTCAAACGGACAGGCAGTGACCCGCACCGCTTCGACACCGAGATCCAGGCCCTCGGCGCCCGACCCGAAGAACACGAATACGGCCCCCGGGGGTCCCTCGGACTGTTCTACAGGCTCGCAGAGAACCTCGGCGTCGGGGTGCTTGAAGAAGATGCCCGCATCGACCGTCCCGTCCTCAGCGGCCGGCTCCTGCCCCCAGCCTCGCGGTAGCTGCCGAGTCACCCGACACGCGCGCCTACGTTTCGTGTGATGCATACGAACCATTACATAATCGGCATTACAGGATGTCCGTGCTGCCGTAGCCATGATCAATCTGCGCGGCAAATATGGAACACGTTCCTCAGGAGGGCTAGCTGTTGCCGGTGGTTCCATGACTGGCGACGTGGTGACCCCTTCACGCTTGGGGCAAGCGACAGCAACGGAGCTCGGCGCCACCAACCTCGCCAGCGTCATCATGGCTCGCCTCGTGACACGCCGGGCGACCTGACACGCCGACCGGAGTGACCTCAAAATTCACCGATACGGCTGCCCTGGATCGCCCCTGAGTGATCTCGGAATTCGCCGATAACTGGTCTCGGAATTCACCCTTACAGCCAATCTGCTTCGCGGCAGGTAACAGATACTGCTCGCGCGCTAACTTTCCATCTTCTTCACCACTCGCTGGACCGTGAGCCAGGTGCGGGTGGTGATGTCCTTGCCGTAGGTCTTGTCCAGGCGGGCCATGAAGTCGGGGGTTTTGCCGGTGCTGTTGTCGATGATGGTGAGGAAGGCGCGGGCCTCGCGGTCGTAGCCGATGACGCGGGTGAGGGGGTCGTCGTCGAAGGCCTTGGTGTCGGCTTCACGCATGGTGTTCTTGAAGAAGGTGACGGTGAGGTAGGAGCCGCGTTCGTGGGGGAGGCCTTCGAAGGGGTCGCGGTCGAGGAGTTCACGCAGTTCGGAGTGGCTGCGGATGATGGTGCCGCCGGGGATGCCGAGCTCGGTGGCCAGGGCCCGCTGGATGCGCTCTTCGAGGTCGGCCCGGTCGTCGGCGGTGCGGAAGACGATATTGCCGCTGGACACCACCGAGGCGAGCTTGTCGAAGCCCAGACCCTCGAACACCCCGCGCAACTTCTCGTTGCGCATATTCGGGTTGGACGGCCCGATCCCGCGCAGCAGCGCCGCATAACTGTTCACGGTGCGACCGTACCGACCACCCCCGACAGCCCTCCATACCGGTCGGGGACGGGTCGGCTGCTGCGGGGCAGGGCATGACGCCGCTGGCCTTCGCCGGGCCGGCGCATTGCGTCGCGGTACTTGTTCAGCGGGTCATACAAGGAAGACGCAGGGGGCTGTAAGCAAGGGCAGGATCGGCGGCACAAAGCAGATCGGCAACGCGAGTACGCTGAGCCCGAGTGTAAATGGCGCCAGTAGCACGGCAGGCTCGACCGGAACAGGGGCCAGCTCGGAGACCGCGACAGGGGTAGGGGATTCGGCGGG
>NZ_JBHXMY010000012.1:0-28089 GCF_042720195.1 Nocardia sp. NPDC058497
GCGCCGGCGCCCCCCCCCCCCCGCGCCGCGGCCCGCCCGCCCCGGGGCGGCCCCCCCGTTGTGGGTTCCCCGAGCCCCGACCGGCCCGGGGCCACCCCCCCCACCCCCACCCCCCTCGACGAACTCCCCCTCCGCCTGCGCCCCGCCGCGGGCGCCGACGACTCCGTCGATGCCCGCACCACCCGCCTCGAATCCCTCGTCACCGCTGCCACCGCCCTGCGCGCCGCCCGCCTCGCGGAATCCACCGCCCGCGACGCCGTCCGACAGATCGCCACGCGCGTGGAAAACCTGGCCCGCGCAGCCGGTTTCGTGCCCGAAGGATTCGAGGAGACCGGCCTCTCGGGGAACGCTCGAGCCACGCCCCCCGATGCGAAAGCGGATGCGACCGAGGCAGACCACACTGCCGGGGCCGTGGACGGTTCCGCGGTCGATAGTGGTGCTGGGGCAGGGGGTGGTTCGGCGGCCGAGGGTGGCCTCGGAGTACCGGTCGCTGCTATCGACGGTGATTCGACCGACGGCCGAGGTGAAGCACCATCACGACCCGGCCGCGGCGCACGTCCAGTTCGCATCGAGCCCGAGATGCCCACTCTGTTCGACCTTTTCGACGACGATCTGGTCGACGACGACGACGAACCGGAGTCGGAGACCGAACCGGCACCACCGCGCGACGACGTCGCGCTCCTCACGGCCTACGCCCAGGTCGTCACCGCCGTCGCCCGTACCGTGCAGCACCAGTCGGCTATCGAGGCCGAACTCACCGCCGCCGATCGGGCCCGGGCCCATGCCGACGCGGTGCTTGCCGAACCGCAGATCCAGGCGGTCGCCGAACAGGTCCCCGGCGACCTGGCCGCGCTGGAACAGCGCTTCGCCGAAGCCCAGCGCGCGCTGACCGCAGCGGTCGCCACGCAGTCGGCGGCGGCGGAGCGGGTCGCGCAGCTGGAACAGCTCGGTACCCAGCTGTGGGGTGAGGTCGAACGGATCGCGCCAAAGCAGCAGGAATTCGACGAACTCGCCACGCTGGCCGAGGTGGTCGCGGGGCGTGGCGAGAACAATCGACGGATGTCGTTGCGCTCCTATGTGCTCGCCGCGCGCCTCGAAGAAGTCGCGGTGGCGGGGTCACTGCGATTGCGCCGGATGTCCGGCGGCCGCTACGAGTTCGTCCACTCCGACAAGGCGGGTCCGCGCGGCAAACGCGGTGGCCTCGGCCTCGACGTGCGCGACGACTACACCGGTGCCATCCGCTCCGCGAAGACTCTCTCCGGCGGCGAAACCTTCATGGCTTCACTGGCTTTGGCGCTCGGTCTCGCCGATGTGGTCGCCGCCGAGGCGGGCGGACTGGTCCTGGACACCCTGTTCATCGACGAGGGATTCGGCAGCCTCGACGCCGACACCCTCGACGCGGTCATGGGCGTCCTCGACGAACTCCGCGCGGGCGGTCGTGTCGTCGGCGTCGTCAGCCATGTCGACGAAATGCGCCAGCGAATCCCCAGCCGCCTGCACGTACTGCGCGGTCGCACCGGCTCCCACCTCCAGGCAACAGTCGCCTGACCGCCGATCAGCTGGTCGGTTCGGGTACGGGATCGGTAACAACCTCATGCCCCTGCTTCGGGGCGAACCCGGGCAACCACCCGTCGACATACGGAATCATCAGCTGGATCAGCGGCCCGATGCCGAAGGCATAGACCAAGGTGCCGATTCCCACGCTGCCGCCGAGCAGCCAGCCGGTGATCAGCACCGTGGCCTCTATGCCGGTGCGGACGGACCAGACCGGCCAGCCGGTGCGGGCGACCAGTCCAGTCATCAGGCCATCGCGAGGTCCTGGCCCCATGCCGGCACCGATGTAGAGGACGGTCGCGGCGGCATTCACGATCACCGCGACGACCATCGCCAGCACCCGGACCCACAGGGCCTCGGCCGCCGGGATCAGCCACAGGCCAGCGTCGACCGCGATCGCGATCACGACCACATTGCTGACCGTGCCGAGGCCTGGCTTCTGCCGCAACGGAATCCACGCGAGCAGCACGGCGAGGCCGGTCACCGCGGTCACGGCGCCGAAACTCAGCGGCACGTGCGCGGCGACGCCCTGGTGGAAGACGTCCCACGGATCGAGCCCGAGCCCGGCCCGGATCATCACCGCCATCGACGTCCCGTACAACCACAGACCGGTGTAGAGCGCGATCAGGCGACGAGTGAGCATGCGTTTCAGGATGCGGTCTCACTGGACCTCATGAAAGAGCCAATCGCGGGATACTGGCCTGATCTATGACGACGAGTCGGCAATCCAGCGGCTGGGGCGGCATGCTGCGCGTGCCGGCCGATCGGCGGGCCGCGAGCAGCCACCGCCGCGCGCTACCGTTGTGCCGGTCAGGCGGATCCTCGAGCCTCGTGCGCGAGCAACCACCGCTTCGCATCGAGTCCCCACCGGAACCCGCCCAGCTGACCACCGATCCGCAACACCCGATGACACGGCACGAACAACGCCGCCGCATTGCGCGCACACGCGTTCGCGGCAGCCCGGGTCGCGGCAGGCCGACCGGACAGTCCGGCGAACTCGGTATAGGTGACCGGCTCACCCGCGGGCACCTTGCGCAGGATTTCCCAAGCGTGGGTGAGGAATTCACCCGAGTGCTGACGCACGGTGATGGCGTCGATCGCGGTCAGATCGCCTGCGTGATAGTCGGTCACCGCCTGGGTGACCTCGCCGAGGGAATCCCGCAGCCGCAGTTCGGTGGGGCGCAGCGAGGAGTGGACGACGCGAGCCAGCTCGGTCGGATCGCCGGTCCAGCCCGAGGCGAGTACCGCGCCGTCGGTATCGACGATGACCGTGAACGGCCCGATCGGCGTCGGCACCGTCGCGACGTCGGCGAGGCGAGTGATGGTGGCAGTCATGATGTTTCGCTTCCAGTCGAAGGGTCACGCGTGGACGAGCACGGCGCCGCGATGCGCGAGCGCCCGCTTCCACAGGTGCATGGACAGGTAGGAACGCCACGGCGCCCACCTGGTGGTGTTGTCGAGTTCGATGCCGGTCAGCGTCGCGCCCTGGCGGACCACCAGGTCGGTGCCGAGCAGGATGTCCGGATCGGCGAGCATCCGCATGGTCACGTAGTCGGCGGTCCACGGCCCGACACCGTCGAGCGCGAGCAGGTCGCGGCGCAGATCGGCCGCGGTCCGGCCGGTGTGCAGGGCCAGTTCTCCGTCGGCGATCGCCCGCGCGGCCGCGACGATGGCGCCGATACGACGCGCCGGTCCGGTGAGCACCTCGGCGCCGCGCTCCGCGATCACCGACGGTGTCGGGAACAGCTGGGGCACCGCCCCGTCGATCCGCTCGCCGAGCGCCGCCACCAACCGCGCCGTGTGCGTGGACGCCGCCTGCACCGAGATCTGCTGACCGATCATGGTGCGCAGCAACAACTCCGGACCATCGAGGCAGCCGGGAACACGAATGCCCGGCGTGAATCCGGCGCCGTGCCGGTCGGGTCCGCCGATGGTGTCCGGATCATTGCGGTGTCCGTCGCTGCTGATCCCCAGCGCATCATCGATCCCCTGCGGATCGGCATCCAGGTCGAGCAGATGCCGCACCCGCGCCACCGTGGGCGCGAGGTCACGCATGTCCCGCAGCGCGAGCTCGGCTCGCACATGTCCCGGCTGGAAGGACAGCCGGATCGTGGCGTGCCCGTGCGGTGTGCGCAGACTGCGCGTGTAGACGCCGTCCTCCCACACCTCCATACCCGGCACGGTGTGCGCCGACAGGAACCAGGCCAGCCAGCCGGTATCGAGCGGCTCCCGATACGGCAGCCGCAAGGTCAGCAGGCCCGGCGTGGCCGGGGCGACGACATCCGAGCGCGGGGAACGTCGCGATTCGGTCCGCATGGTCGTCGGGCTCACCGCGAACACCTCGCGCACGGTGTCGTTGAACTGGCGGATGCTCGCGAACCCGGCCGCGAAGGCGATATCGGACATCGGCATCTCGGTGGTCTGGATGAGCAGCCGCGCGGTGTGCGCGCGATGCGCCCTGGCCAGCGCGAGCGGGCCGGCGCCGAGCTCGGTGGTGAGCACCCGGGTGAGCTGACGCTGCGAATAGCCCAGGGTCGCGGCCAGCGCCGGAACACCACCCCGCTCGATCACCCCGTCCCCGATCAACCGCATGGCCCGCGCGGCCAGATCGGCCCGCACATTCCACAGCGGCGACCCGGGCGCGGCATCCGGCAGGCACCGGCGGCAGGCGCGATACCCGGCCTGCTGCGCCGCCGCCGCGGTCGGTAAGAACGAGACATTGGCCCGCTTGGGCGTGATCGCCGGGCACGAGGGCCTGCAATAGATACCGGTCGTGCGCACCGCCGTGAAGAACTGCCCGTCGAAGCGGGAGTCCCGGGTCGACACCGCTCGGTAGCAGCGCTCGAAGTCCATCGCCGTGATCGTCACGGGTTCCACAATGCCCGCATCCACAGCGGGGTGCTAGCGGAAATCGGCCACTTATCCCCGGTGCGATGCTACGGAAATTCGTCGCTGATGAGGTCGCCCGGTCGGCATTTCTGCCGCGATGTCGCTCGGCTGGTTCACGACGATCGATATCGGATACCCGCCACTTGTGCGCGGGAGCCGACGAAGCCGGTGATCCCGAACGCTGTGCGCAGGATGACGCGGAGCGCGACAGTGCCGGTGCGGACCGGTGGCGTCAGCAGCAGCGGGTGGTCGGATTCCGCTCGGCTTCGTCGTAACGGTCGCGCCAGTACTGGCGGTCGCTGGGGACCGGGCATCCGGGGTGAGTGCGCCGCAGGTGATCGACGTAGCGCTGGTAGTCCTGACCGCCGTTGATCGCGCTGTACCACCGGGCGACCCCGCGCACGCCCGCCCACAGCCGGGACAACAGCACCCGCGGCGTCGAGGCCGCGGGGGACCGGACGGCCGATCCGATGAACCGGCCGTCCACCTCCCGCGACGCACTCACGACACGTGCGCCGATCCGGGCGCGGTCACCTTGCCCTCGGCGATCAGCACGTCCCACTCCTTCTGTACTTCCTTCTCCGCGGCGGTCGCGATGAACCCGCTGGGCGCGAAGATCTTCGACGGCTGCTCCTCGGTCTCGGTGCTCGACACTGTGCCCGAGCGGATCGCCCGCGCGCAGACGATCGCGCCGACCGCGGCGACGATCAGCACCAGCACCGCGAACACGATCGAGAGCGTGCCCTGGATGAAGGTATTGCGGATCGCGATGTCGACCTGTTCGGGTGTCTTCGCCGTCAGACAGCCCTTGCCCGCTTCCTTGGCGGCCTGGCACAGGCTGTGCTGCTTCCAGTATCCGAGCTTGGGATCTTCGGAGAAGATCTTCTGCCAGGACGCGGTCATCGTGACGAGCAGATCCCAGGCCAGCGGGACGCCGGGAATCCAGGCCCACTTCCATTGGCCGCGCTTGACGATGATCGTCAGCACGATCGTCAGCGCGATCGCGGCGAGCAGCTGGTTGGCGATGCCGAACAGCGGGAAGAGCGCGTTGATGCCGCCGAACGGATCGTTGACACCCATCAGCAGCACGCCGCCCCAGCCGGCGACGACCAGCAGCGAGCACAGCCACGCGCCGACCCGCCACGACGGATCACGGAACTTCGTGAACCCGCCGCCGAAATTGCCCAGCGCGTCCGAGACCAGGAACCGCGCGACGCGGGTGCCCGCGTCGATCGTGGTGAGGATGAACAGCGCCTCGAACATGATCGCGAAGTGGTACCAGAACGCCTTCATGGACTCGCCACCGAGGAACTTGTGGAAGACCTCGGAGATGCCGACCGCCAGGGTCGGCGCGCCACCGGTGCGCGAGATGATCGAGTTCTCACCCACATCGGAGGCCGCGTCGGCGAACAGCTCCGGCGTCGCGGGCGGGCCGGACAGTCCGAGCGTATTGGTGTAAGCCGCAGCCTTTTCCGGGGTGCCGCCGGTGAGACCGAGCGGGGCGTTCATGCCGAAGTACAGGTGCTGATCGATGATCGAGGCCGTGATGATCGCCATCACCGCGACGAACGACTCCATCAGCATGCCGCCGTAGCCGATCATCCTGGCATTGGATTCCTTGGCCAGCAGCTTGGGCGTCGTCCCCGAGGAGACCAGCGCGTGGAAACCCGACAGCGCGCCACAGGCGATGGTGATGAACAGGAACGGGAACAGACTGCCCGCGAAGGCCGGACCCGTTCCGCTGTACGCGAATTCGGAGACCGCGGGTGCCTTCAGCACCGGCATGGTGATCAGGATGCCCGCCGCCAGCAGCACGATGGTGCCGACCTTCATGAACGTCGACAGATAGTCGCGCGGGGCGAGCAGCAGCCACACCGGCAGCACCGAGGCGAAGAAGCCGTAGGCGATCAGGCACCACGCGATGGTGGTGCGCGAGAGGGTGAACCAGTCGGCGCCCCACTCGGTTTCCGACACCCAGCCGCCGCCGACGATCGCCGCCAGCAGCAGCACGATGCCGATCGCGGAGACCTCGCCGACCTTGCCCGGGCGCAGAAATCGCAGGTAGACGCCCATGAACAGGGCGATCGGGATGGTCATCGCGATCGAGAACACGCCCCACGGGCTCTCGCCAAGGGCGTTGACGACGACGAGCGCGAGCACCGCGAGCAGGATCGTCATGATGGTCAGGATCGCCACGATCGCGGCGACACCGCCGACCGCGCCCAGCTCGTCGCGGGCCATCTGCCCGAGACTGCGGCCGCGCCTGCGCGTCGACGCCCACAGCACCAGGTAGTCCTGCACCGCGCCGGCGAACACGACGCCGACCACGATCCAGATCGTGCCGGGCAGATAACCCATCTGCGCGGCGAGCACCGGGCCGACCAGCGGCCCTGCCCCCGCGATGGCGGCGAAGTGGTGACCGTAGAGCACCCGCCGGTCCATCGGCATGAAATCTTTGCCGTTGTCGTAGATCTCGGCGGGCGTGGCGACGTCGTCGCGCGGCTTGGTGATCTTCCACTCGATGAACCGCGCGTAGAACCGGTAGGCGATGATGTAGGTACAGACCGCCGCGATGACGATCCACACCGCGTTGACCGACTCGCCGCGGACGAACGCGATGATCGCCCACGCGATGGCGCCGAGCACGGCGATCCCCGCGAACACGGCCTTCTTGGCGGGCGTGATCGGCGTGCGATCGACGACACCGACCGGAGGCAAGTCCGGTTCGGTCCTCAGATATTCGATGGTCGCCATCAGTCAACTCTCCTGGTATAACGCGCAGAGCCTTGGGTGAAACATCGACAACGTAGCCGATCGGCCCAGCGCGCCGGACAGGATCACCCACCGTCGCGGCCAAGATGAAATTTTGTTCAGCTGGTCATTCGCCGCGGTAGGTGCCGAAGCTCCAGAGGTTGCCTTCGGGGTCGGCGGCGCTGAAACCGCGGGAGCCGTAGTCCTCGTCGCGCAGGCCGCGGATGATGCGGGCACCCGCCGCGACGGCGCGATCGTGCAGGGCATCGGGCTCGTCGGTGACCAGGTAGAGCGAGGCGACGCCGGCCGGGCGGGAGCCGAAGGGGCTGTCGTCGCGGCCGGTGGAGCCGAACATGATGCCCCCGCCCGCGGGCCAGCGCAGTTCGCCGTGTTCGACGACCGACGCGTCGTCCTCTCTGGCGTAGACCGCCCTGACTTCGAAACCGAAGGCGGTGGTGAGGAATTCGATCATGGCGCGCGCGTCGTCGAAGGCGAGGCAGGGCCACACGGTGGTCTGGGTGTTGGTGGAAGTGTCCATGTCTTCAGCCTTCCGCCGCGGGGGCGTTCGGGTCTTGGACGGATGGAATCTCCTCGGCCAGCCAGGTCGTCGGGGCGCAGCCGGCGAGCTCGGCGAAGTCGCGGTTCAGGTGCGCCTGGTCGTAATAGCCGCAGGCGGCGGCGACCTGGGCGATGGAGACATAGGACGGCGTGTTCGCCAGCATCCGCCGCGCCCGTTCGAAGCGGATGATCCGGGCCGCCAGTTTCGGGCTCGCGCCGAACTCGGCGGTGAACTTGCGCGTCAGGTGCTGGCGGCTCCAGCCGATCCGCTCGGCCAGCGGGGTGATCTCGCAGGTGCCGCCGGTGCCGACCAGCGTGCGCCAGGCCCAGGTGAGTTCGGGGCCCGCGAGGGCTTCGGAGCGCACGGCCGCGGTCAGCGCGCGATCGCAGGCGGCGAAGCGGCCGGGCCAATCCGGTTGTGACTGCACGGCATCGGCGAGTTGATCGCCCAACGGTCCACTCGCGTCGGCGCATTCGATCGATACGTCCCACAGTTCGCTCGCGGGCATCCCGAACAGGACCCGGCTGCCCAGCGGGGTCAGTTCGATCGCGACGCCTTCCTGGAAGCCGGTGTGCGCGATCATCGCCGGGGCCGCCTGCAATCCGCTCAGCACGCAGCGGTAGTTGCCGGGGGCCTGGTGCGGGTCGGTCTGGGCGACGACGTCGATGGTGGGGCCGATGGCGACGATGAAGGTCATGTGCCGTGAGGGCAGGCCCCGGTGCAGGCCGGGTTCGAATCCCGCGAGCCGGTAGCCGATATAGCGGTCGATGAATGCCGCGAGGATCGGCGCCGGGGCCGCGGTCACCACCTCCGTGGTCGCCTCCATATGGTCACGCTACGCCGGGAGCGGTGCCGCTGCGAGGATCGCGCCGGTGGGCTCCGTAGGGCCCTGTTCGAATTCCGCCGACAGTGCTGCGGGCATGCGCTGAGCATTCACTGAACGCTCAGATGGTCCCGATTTGGACCGAACGGCGGGAAAGTGAACGTTCAGCGCGGGTGGCGGATGCGCCCGGCGCACCTGCGGCGGTGTGGCGTGACGCACGCGTCTGCGGTGCCGCCGCGGGGTAATCGTTCTGTGAAGGTGCTCTCCGTGCCCCGTGCGCGGCGGTGAGATTTCGCACTCACAGGTCCGTGAGCTGTGGTTACGCGCACTCGTCCGGTTACCGTTGCGCCTTCGCCCAATCTCAGGAGGTGTCATGCGGCGAGTTCGGTACGAGCGCAGCGGTGGTCCGGAGGTGCTGGAGGTCGTCGCGGCCGAGGTGCCGGTGGCTGGTCCCGGTGAGCTGCTGGTCCGGGTCGAGGCGATCGGGGTCACCCTGTCGGCGATCCGGCGGATGAGTGGTCCGCAGCAGTTGCGGGCCGAGGTGGCCGGTGAGGTCGTCGCGGTCGGTGACGGGGTGGACGGGTACGCCCCCGGTTACCGCGTCGTCGGCCTGTGCGCCGACGCCTACGCCGAGTACGTCGTGCTGCCCGCCGATCAGGCGTCCGCGATTCCCGACGGTGCCTCCGCGGTCGACGCGGTCGCGTTGATGCGCAGTGGTCTGGTCGCGCTCGGCGCGCTCGACACCGCCGCGCCGCGCGAGGGCGAGACCGCCCTGATCACCGCGGCCGCCGGTGGCGTCGGCCACCTGGCCGTGCAGCTGGCCCGCGTCCGCGGTGCGGGCTGGGTCGTCGCCGCGGTGTCCGACGAGGCCAAGGCCGATTTCGTGCGTGGACTCGGCGCCGACGAGGTCGTCACCTACGACCAGTTGCAGGCAGCCAAGCAGTCCGACTTCGCCCTCGACGGCGTCGGCGGCACCGGTGTCGGTGCCGCGATCGGCGCGCTCGCAGAGGGAGGACGGGTAGTCACCTACGGGACCGGCGGCGGACTCATCGACACCGAGGACCTGCTGGCGGGCGGCAAGACGCTGTCCGGGTTCCGCATCGGCCGCCTCGCTCAGCGCGACCCCGCCCACTACGAGGACCTGCGCCAGGAGGTGTGGCAGTACTACGCCTCCGGCCTGCTGCATCCCGTCGTGCACGCCGAGTTCGCGCTCGACGACGCGGCCGCCGCGCACGCCGTCATCGAGCAGCGCGCCAACCTGGGCAAGGTCGTCCTGGTTCCGTGATCACCGTCGGCCCGTCCTGCCTGTGCGGGGCGGGTTCCGGTGGTTCGGCGGCAGGCCGCACCGCGTAGACTCTGCTCCTCGTGAGCCTCACCCTCGGAATCGTCGGCCTGCCCAACGTCGGAAAGTCGACGCTGTTCAACGCGCTGACCAAGAACGACGTGCTGGCCGCGAACTACCCGTTCGCGACCATCGAGCCCAACGTCGGCGTGGTCCCGCTGCCGGACCCGCGCCTGGACAAGCTGGCCGAGATCTTCGGTTCCGAGAAGATCGTGCCCGCCGTCGTGTCGTTCGTCGACATCGCGGGCATTGTGAAGGGCGCCTCCGAGGGCGCGGGCCTCGGCAACAAGTTCCTGGCCAACATCCGTGAGGCCGACGCCATCTGCCAGGTGGTGCGCGTGTTCGCCGACGACGACGTGGTGCACGTCGACGGTCGCGTCGACGCCGCCGCCGACATCGAGGTCATCGAGACCGAGCTCATCCTCGCCGACATGCAGACCCTCGAGAAGGCCATCCCGCGCCTCGAGAAGGAAGCCAAGGTCAAGAAGGACCGCAAGCCCCTGCTCGACGCCGCCAAGACCGCCCAGGAATTCCTCGACGCGGGCACCACCCTGTTCGCCGCGGGCAAGAAGGTCGACGGCGAACTGCTGCGCGAACTCTCGCTGCTCACCATCAAGCCGTTCCTCTACGTCTTCAACGCCGACGAATCCGTCCTCACCGACGAGGCCAAGGTCGCCGAACTGAAGGCCTCCGTAGCCCCCGCCGACGCCGTCTTCCTCGACGCCAAGGTCGAAGCCGAACTCCTGGAACTCGACGACGAATCCGCCCTCGAACTCCTCGAATCCATCGGCCAGACCGAACCCGGCCTGCACGCCCTGGCCCGCGCCGGCTTCCACACCCTCGGCCTGCAGACCTACCTCACCGCAGGCCCCAAGGAAGCCCGAGCCTGGACCATCCACCAGGGCGACACCGCCCCCAAGGCAGCCGGCGTCATCCACACCGACTTCGAACGCGGCTTCATCAAGGCCGAACTCGTCGCCTACAACGACCTGGTCGAGGCCGGTTCCATGGCGGCTGCCAAGGCGGCGGGCAAGGTCCGCATGGAAGGCAAGGATTACGTCATGGCGGACGGCGACGTCGTGGAGTTCCGCTTCAACGTGTAATTCGTTGCGCCTGGGCTGAATTGAAGGAGCCCCAGGCGCATGAATTGCTTCAGAGGCGACACCGGGGCGTTCCGGGCAAGCGTATCGCACAGCGCCCGCGGCCTGCGGTTGGCCAAACGGCGGGGAACTCCCCTGTCGCCGCTGCGGCGGTTCGACAGCGAGTCCAACGACGGGGCACTAGGACGTGTCGGCACCCGCGTCGAGGGCCGAATCCACGCAGCGCGCACCGAGGCCCGGTTCCTTGCCGAGAACTACAACATCGATTCCTACGGGATCCTTCGATGAGCATCCCGCCCTCTGCTGATGGCGGGTGTCGACATGCTCGCCGTGTCTGCGGCGCCGCGAACGGCAAGCGCCGCAGACTCGGGCAGGGTCTAGATGTAGGAGATGTCTGCTTCGGAGTAGCGGCAGGTGGTGCCGTCGGGACCGGTGCCGATCTCCTTGGGTTCCTTGCTTGTGTTATTGCCTTCGAAGCGGGTGCACGGCTTGATCTTCTTGCCGCTGTCGCCGTGGATGCGGATGTTGCGCAGAGCGGCGGTGTCGCCGTAGTTGGCGTTCACACCGACGATCATCTTGCCGGGGGCGGTGATGTCCACATCGTTGATGATGATCGTGCGGGCGTACTGCGTCTTGCAGTTGCCGCAGGAGCGGACGAGTTTGCCGAAGTCGGAGACCTGGAACTTGTTCACGACGAGCTTGCCCGCGCCGTTGAACTGGAAGACTTTGTCAGAGGCGCCTTTCGCGCCGCCGCCGTGGACCGCGTACACGGCCGACGGTGCTGTGCCTTTGAAGGTGGCGGCGTCCTCGCCTACGTTCTCCCACCAGACGTTCTGGATGGTGCAGCTACCAAGGCAGTGGACGCCGTCGGCGGCGGGGGCGCCGATGATCAGGTTCTTGAGGGTCGCGCCGTCCTTCAGGATGAAGATCGGCTTCTGGCCCTCGTGCTGCCCGTCGGAACCCAGCTCACCGCTGCCGTAGAAGCGCGTGAGCTTCCCGTCGTAGACACCGCTGACCTCGATGGTGGCCGACACCGGCTTGCTGTCTCTTGCCGTCGGCCAGGGAGCGGTCGGCGCCGCACTTGCCGGAGCGAAGAAGCTGGTCGTGAGGGTGGCCGCGCCGGTGGCAGCGAGGATGGCGAAGCGGATTGCGAACCCGCGCCGCCCTTTTCGGTCTCTGCGTGTGGTCATGTATCTCTCCTCGGTGGTGGGGATGTGGTGAGGTCGTGCTCGAGCTGAGCGCATGGCGGTATCGGGATCGGACCGCGTCGGCTGGTCAGTCGACGCGGGGTTCTGGGGTCAGACAGCGGGCCGGGTTGGGCGACTTGTCTGGACGAGGATGTGGTCCCTCGCCTGGTGGCAGGCTGGGGCTGCCGCGCGGCTGGGCACGGCAGCCCGCAGCGTCACACCCGGTTCTCGGCGGCGACGGCCATCGCGAGGGTGTTGAAGACGGCTGGGAGCCTCGTCGAACCCGTCAGTTCGGTGGGCTGGAAATCAGTCGGCACAGCTGGTCCGGCGCCGCCTTGGAGACGGGCAAAGCGCTCAGGCGGGCTTGAACCGACGTGAGTATGTCGAGCACGATGGTCTTGCCGCGCGGGGGCGCCTCTTCCGGCTGGCTGCCGATGCCGTGTCACTTCATCACGGGCCGTGAGGATCTCGAAGCGGTTCTGCGCGTGTACCTGAACCTCGAGGTCGCCGGAAAAGGTGGACAATGATCGCCGAGTGACGCACCGCTCTTGACTGTTCGCCCCTCTCCATCTCTTGCCTCAGAGCCGCATGATCGACGAACGCTTCTTAACTTCGTTGTCGAACCGCCCGATCCGGCACCGCCCGAACAAGCTGGCGAGCCTGCGGTTTCGCTGTCCTCGTCGAGAGTTTTGTATCACAAATGAGCCTCGCGTAGTGAGGGCTCGGATGAGATATCGCTGAAATAAATATTCACATAGGGACTCGGCCAAGGCGACCGCCCTCGAAGTCGGGGGATCCGGTGACAGCGTCTTCGATGACCGGTCGGCGTATCGTGGTTGCGCGCTTACGCTGTCGGACAAGATGATCTGGCTCGCAGCGACGACGGCTAGCTGTTGCGGGGCATGACGTTAGTGACACTCGGACAGGGTCGTCCACTGTTGAGCGGTTGCTTGGGATGGTCGCCGAGCAGGCTCGGGTGATCGATGAGTTGCGGGCCAGGTCGCGGAGTTGAAGCGACAGTTGGGCCAGAACTCGAAGAATTCCTCTCGCCCGCCGTCGGGAGACCGGTTGCAGCGCAGCTCGTCTCGTGTCGAGTGTCGCAAGGCAGGCCGAAGCCTGGTAAGCAAGCCGGTGGTGAGGGTTCGACATTGCTGCGTTGCGATGCGTCCAAGGAGATGGTGGGGGCGTCGGCGCGCGTGTGCACGTGGGCTGCCCGCCGTCCTTTCGAACCTGGCCGACGCGGCCGGGGTTGCCGAACTGAAGGCGCCATAGCCGCCGCCGACGTCGTTGAGTTCAGGTTGCACGGGTAATTCGTTGCACCTGAAGCTAATTGACGTGGCCTCAGGTGTTCGCGCTGCGTTCGAGGTGGCGCCGGGGTGTTCCCTGTCAGGCGATTCCGAGGGCTGAGGCGGTCAGGTGCCAGAGGCGGTCGGTTGCTTGCTGTTGGTCGGCGGGCGGGGTCGATCTCAGTTGCTGGGCGATGCCGTGGCGTAGGCCGCCGATGACGTAGGCGCCTGCGCTGGCGGGGTCGAGGGTGGTGGGGAGCTGGCCGAGGGATTGGCCGTGGCGGATGTTGTCGGCGGCCATGGCGCTCATGGTTTCGATGTGGACGGCTTCGAGTTCGGCGAGGTCGGGGTCGAGGGCGGCGCGGGTCAGCAGGATGGGGGCCAGGGGGTCGGCGTAGTGGTAGGCGACGAACAAGTGGGTGCGTTCGCGTTCGCGGGTGCTCCAGTCGGCGTCGGCGGGGAGGTGGGCGTCGGCGATGGCGTGGCGGAGGCCGTCGTAGAAGCCGTCGTAGATCGCGGCGAGGAGACCGCTCTTCGAGCCGAAGTGGTGGTAGAGCGCGCCGGTGCTCAGCTTGGCCCTGCGGGTCAGCGCGCTCAGTTCCAGTACGCCGTTGCCGCGGACCAGTTCCTCGCGCGCGGCGGTGAGAAGTTGTTGACGTCCGATCGGGGCGCGTGCCATATTCGAAACATAACAGAACTCAGTTATGTTTCAGGAGTCGCCGTGAGCAGCGAAGTGTCCTCGTTGACCGATTTGGGTGGCGATCTGGCCGGTACGTACCGGCGGACCGTGAGCAGTGGGACGACTGTCGATCCGGCCGTCGCGGAAGCGGACCTGGCCGCGGTGTTGCGCGACGGGTACGTGATCCTTCCCGACCTGCTCACGCCGGACCAGCTGGACGACATCCGTGAATCCGTGGGGCCGCTGCTGGATCGGCACGGGCGCAATCACTTCGAGGGTCACACCACCCAGCGGGTGTACAGCGTGCTGAACAAGACGACGAGCTGTGATCGCATCGCCGACCATCCGCGAGTGCTGGCGCTGCTCGATCGGCTGTTCCTGCCGAACTATCTGCTGTCGATGCTGCAGGTCATCAACATCCTGCCCGGGGAGCAGGCGCAGATGCTGCACACCGACGACGGCTTCTACCCGATTCCGCGACCGCGAGCCGCGCTCGGGGCGGCCACGATCTGGGCGATCGACGACTTCACCGCCGACAACGGCGCCACCGACATCATCGCGGGCAGTCATCGGTGGGGCGATCGGCTGCCCGTGGAATCCGACCGCGCGCCCGTGGTGATGTCGGCGGGTTCGTGTGTGTTCTTCCTCGGCACGCTGTGGCACGGCGGTGGCGCCAACCGGAGCGATCGGCCGCGCTTGGCCGTCACCGCGCAATACTGTGAGCCGTGGCTGCGGCCCCAGGAGGCGTTCACGCTGTCGACCACCAGGGACACCGCGCGCCGGGTATCCGAGGACCTTCGGCGCATGCTCGGCTACAGCATCCATCCGCCCTTCATCGGTCAAGTCGACGGCATGCATCCGAAGCGGCTGCTGTAGCCCGGTGCGACAGCACCTTGGTGGGGATTTTGCACACCCTCGGGGGAGCGGGCTCAGCACTCTGGGCCCTGATGGCGGCGTCCGATCCGGCGCAGAGTTGATCCTGTCACCGCACGCCAACCGGAGGTCCCGATGTCGAACATCAGCACCAGCGCCCACTCGGCGCAGCGTCGTGTCTCGGTGTCGACCGGTGACGGGGTTGAACTCGCTGTTCGCGAGTACGGGCGGCGCGACGCGGACCTGACGATCGTCCTCGTGCACGGGCACTGCCTGCGCACCGCGTCGTGGGCCGCCGTGCGCGCCGCCCTGCTGCGTAACTACCCCGGCGCGCGGGTCGTCTGCTACGACCACCGCGGCCACGGCGATTCGGCCACGGCGTCCAGGCAGACCTACAACCTCGAACAGCTCGGCCACGACCTGCACGACGTGCTCGACGCCGTCGCGCCCACCGGCCCGGTCGTGCTGGTCGGTCATTCGATGGGCGGCATGACCGTGCTGACCTACGTCAGCCGGTACCGGCACGAGATCGGGACCCGCATCGTCGGTGTCGGGCTCGTCGCGACGGCGGCGAGCGGCCTCGCCGACGCCGGCGTCGGGCGGGTGCTGCGCAACCCGTTCATCTCCGTCTTCCAGTCTGCCGTCCGGCGCGCACCGCGCTTGATGCAGCACGTGAAGGTGCTGTCCTGCAAAGTTTTCGCGCCGGTCGTGCGCGCCGCCGAGTTCGGTGATCGCAAGGTCAGCCCCCAGGTGCTCGCGCTGGCCCAGGCGATGCACAACGCGACATCGATCGTGACGATGGCGAGCTTCCTGAGCGCCTTCAAGGACTTCGACCGCACCGACGCGCTGGCGCTGCTGTCGACGATCCCCACCCTGGTCCTGTGCGGCTCCGCCGACCTGATGACACCTCCGTCGCATTCGGTCGACATGGCCGCCGCGGTCGACTACGCGGACTTCGTGATGATCGACGGGGGGGGGGGCGCGGGGGGGCGCGGGGGGCCACACCCCCCCCCACCCCCCCGCCCCCGCGCCCAACACCCGGCGCGCGCGCGGCTCGTAGGTTCCATCCGGGCGATCGAGTACTTCGGCTGCGGTTTTGCTGGCCTTGTCGATCTCACGCTTCGCCTGCTGATTGCGTCGCACCACCGCTAGAAAATATCCCTTCCGAGTGATACGTGTGACCTATTTCTGCTGGTGGCGCTAGCCGAAACCTGGCCAAAGCTGTTGGGCTTGACCGACTCTCGACCGCCTCCTGGTAGGCGGTAATGGATACGTCGGCATCATCCGGCTCAGCCAGCTCGGCGCGCACCCGTTCTAGCCGCCATCCCAAGGACAGATGACCGGAACATCGACGGCCTGGAAATGACGGACGTTGCGGGTTACGACCGTCAGGCGGTGGGTGATCGCTGTCGCTGCGATGAGTGCGTCGACCGGGTCGATCGGGCGGCCTGCGTGGTCTGCGCTCGCCCGGCAGGCGCCCCATTCGAGCGACACGTTCACATCCGTCGGCAGTAGTCTGCGCTCGAATCGCGCCGGGAGTTCCTCGCCGAGCCAGCGTTCGAGTCGGGCCCGGCGTTTTCCGTCGGGCAAACGGTCTATGCCCCTGAGTAGTTCGCCCAGTGCCACCACGCTCAGGTGGGTTCGGTTTTCGTCGATCTCGGCCAGCCAGCTCAGTAGTCCGCGGTCGGGGCGGGGTTTCACCAGCTCCGAGATGGCGTTGGTGTCGAGCAGATAGTTCACAGTTCGACAGCTCGGTGGGCCGGGTCGCTGCGCTCGCGATCGAAGAGTCGCAGCTCATCGTCAGTCAATTCGGCCAGCGGGGAGGCGGCGAAGAATTCGGCCAGGGTGCCGGTGCGCGCGGTTGCGCGGCGCCACTGCTCGACCGGAACGATGACGGCGACCTCACGTCCATGCTTGCTGATCACCTGCGGACCCTCCCGTTCCACCGTGTCGATCAACTCCGAGAACCTGGCTTTGGCATCGGCCAGCGGCCACGCGACATCGAACGATCGTTCACCGTCCTTGCGGGCCATCACCTACACCTCCCCCGGCTTTTGACTACTCTGGTCATAATCGAGAGTAGCGAGGGCACGGCGCGTCCGCCAGGGCCTGCCGCCGCGTACTTTCGGAGGTACGCACCGCGCCGGCCGGGCATGCACCCCGCGGATCTGGGTGGCCGCGTCGGTGATCTGGGTGCTCTCTGCCCAGGACAGTTCTGGGAGGCAGTCGATCTTGGTGGTCCCGAACTCGCCAAGGTCACCGACGCATATCGATGACGGCAACACGGAATCAATGCGCGATCCAGGGCTTATGATCCGTCCGGCGCGGGGGACCGTGACGAGCATCCCTGCCCCAAGCGGCGGATTTGTGTGGATACTTGAGGCGGTACCTGTCGCGAGGCGGGGCCATCTTGCAGCAATTCCAGGGAAAGGGAGCTTGACGACGTGGATGCGCGTTCGCTTGCGCTGGTCCGCGCCGATTTCCGCGGGGTGTCGGAGACACCCGGTGGTCCTGAGCGGCTGATCAGCGCTTTCTACGGTCACCTGTTCGCGCAGAACCCGGCGTTACGGGAGCTTTTCCCACCCGCTATGGACATGATGCCCAAGCGTCTCATGACGGCGCTGCAATATGTCCTGGACCATCTGGAGGACTTCGAGCGCGCGCAGAAGTTCCTCGAGCAACTGGCCCGCGATCACCGGAAATACGGGGTCGAGGCCGACCACTACGACATGGCGGGCCGGGCGCTGCTCTCGGCGCTGCGCACCTTCCACGGCAACCGCTGGACCAGGGAATTGCACGAGGGCTGGAGCGACATCACCATCCTCGTCTCCGCGTCGATGGCGATCGGCGCCAACGAGGACAAGTCGCAGCCGTTCTGGGGCGCGACGGTGGTCGGGCACCGCAGAGTGCTCGACGACCTGGCGATCGTGCGGTTGCAGGCCGACGGACCGATCCCGTTCAAGGCGGGTCAGTACGTGCCGGTGCAGGTGCCGCAGCGGCCGAACATGTGGCGCTACCTGTCCCCCGCGATCCCCGCCAATCCCTACGGTGAGATCGAATTCCATGTGCGCCGGATCAGCGGTGGCTGGGTGAGCCCGGCGATCGTCAACGACACCAAGGTCGGTGACCGGTGGAAGATCGCCGGTCCGCTCGGCGGCCTGCACATCGACCGGGAGTCGGGGCGCGATGTGCTGCTCATCGGCTCCGGCACCGGGATCGCGCCGCTGCGCGCGCAGCTGATCGAGATGAGCCAGCGCGGCATCAACCCGCGGGTGCATTTCTTCACCGGCGGCCGCTACCCCGGCGACCTCTACGACGTGGACAACATGTGGCAGCTCTCGCAGTCCAACCCGTGGCTGACCGTGGTGCCGGTGTGCGAGGAACGCGACGATCCCTGGTGGTATCCGCAGGCGCCGCCTTCCCCGTCGACGGGTATGTACCGCCGTCTCGTCGGTAATCTGGGTGCGGTGGTCACCAGCTTCGGCGCGTGGTCCGACCGCCAGATCCAGATCGCCGGGTCGCCCAGGATGATCGCCGACACCCGCCGCGCCCTGATCAGGGCAGGCACCCCGAGCGAGATCATTGCCGCCGACCCGGTCGGCTGACAACCCATCGTGAAAGAGGCCGATGAGCAGCAGCGAGTTTCCCGATACCGGCTGGACGGCGACCGTTGTCGGTCATCACCGCCTGCGCAACGACCTCGCCGTGATCCGGCTGATCGGTGATTTCGTGCCGTTCGCGGCGGGCGGGTCGGTCGAGGTGGAGGTGCCGCAGCATCCGGGCGTGCGGCGCAGGCTCTCCCCCGCGCTGCCGCCCTCGCTCGACGGCAAGCTGGAGTTCCACGTGCGCACCGTGCCCGGTGGCTGGTGCTCGAGTTCGATCGTGGCCGACACGCAGGCCGGTGATCAGTGGCGAATCAACGCGCCGCACAGCGTTTTCCACATCGATCCCGAGGCCGCCGAGGTCGTGATGATCGCGGGCGGTACCGGGCTGGCGCCGCTGCGGGCGCAGATCCTCGACCTGGCCCGGCGCGAGACTCCGCCGCGCACCTACCTGTTCTACGGCGGCCGTTCACCGCGCGACCTGTACGCCTCGGACATGCTGTTCCTGCTGTCGGGCGAATTGCCGTGGCTGACAGTGATTCCGGTGGTCGAGAGTCCGGACGACCCGTCGATCCGCGACGAATGGCACGAGCAGACACGCGTCGACATCGGCTTCGCCACGACGGAGATGCTGCACGGCACCCTGGCCGACGTCGCCGCCGCCCACGGCCCGTTCGACCAGCATCAGGTGCTGGTCTGCGGTTCGCCCGCGATGGTGCGCACCACGGTGGACACGCTCGTCGCCGCAGGCACGCCCCCGGCGAACATCACCGCCGAGGGGGCCTGAGATTCATTGCGGCGCGGGCAAATTGGCTATCTGAACCATTTCCTGCTCCCTGGTGCGTGATGCCAGGATGCCGCGTCCAGGAGGGAGCTTCATCGGCCGGACGTCGCCGATGATTCTGCCTTCGTCGCGGGGGCCACTCATCACCAGCGTTTCGACGGACAGGTTCCGCAACGCGCCGAGGACGGGGTCATACAGTGCCCGCGAGACACCACCCATGCGGCGGGCGACGATGAAATGCAGTCCGACATCGCGGGCCTGCGGAAAATACTCCACCAGTGGCTGGAACGGATTCGCCACCGAATTGGGGGCGACCAAATCGTAGTCGTCGACCACGAGGTAGATTTCCGGCCCCGACCACCAGGCGCGCTCCCGTAACTGCTGCGCGGTGATGCCGGGGCCGGGGATGCGCGACGCCAGGGTATCCGCCACCGCCGCGATCATCGGCGCGGCCGTCTGCGATGAGGTGGAATATCCCGCCAGAGCGTCCCCGAACTCGCCGAGCATTCCGCGCCGGTAGTCGATCAGCACCACCTGCGCCGCCGCCGGGCTCGCGTTCTCGACGATGCCGGTGATGATATTCCGCAGGAGTGTGGTCTTGCCGTGTGCTGGGTCCGCGAAGGCCATGAAGTGCGGCTCGGTCGCGAAATCGAGTACCAGTGGCTGCAACTCGGATTCGCAGAGGCCGACGACCACCTTCGTGGGGCCCATCGAGATGCCGTGCTCCGCCGCGAGTGCGGGCAACGCTTCCCGGCTGAATTCCAGCGGCAACGTCCGCACCTCGGGAGCACGGCGCCGCCCGTACAGCGCGCTGAGTTCGGCGGCGGCCTCGCCGATGGCCTCGCTGAGGGTCGCCGGATCGGGGTCGGAATCCAAGCGGGGCAACGCGATCAGCATGTGCAGGTGATCGACCGTGATCCCACGGCCCGGCCGGTCGTCCGGGACCTGCTGCGCGACACGGCGATTGATTTCCGAATCGGTCGGATCGCCCAATCGCAGTTCTATCCTGGTACCGATCTGATCCCGGATCATCGGCCGGATCTCCGGCCATCGCGACGCGCTGATCATCAGGTGGATACCGTAGGACAGCCCCTGGGTGGCAATGGCATTGATCTGCGGCTCGAGCGCTTCGAACTCTTCACCGACCACCCGCCAGCCATCGATGACCAGGACCACGTCACCGAACCTGTCCGGTGGTGACGAAGAATCCGCTGCCTCGGACGCGGCGAAATTCCGTCGCCGATACTCCACGATCGACTCGATGCCCAGTTCGGCGAACCGCTGCTCGCGCCTGCGCAGCAATGTCGTCAGCTCGGCGATCGTGCGGCGTACCCGATCACCGTCCAAACGGCCCGCCACCGAACCGACATGCGGCACCCGAGCCAACCGCATGAGACCGCCGCCGCCGAAATCCAGGCAGTAGAACTGCACCTGCTCCGGGCTGTGCGTCACCGCCGCGGCCAGCACGATCGTCTCCAAGGTCGTCGACTTGCCCGCGCGCGGACCGCCCACCACGGCGACATGACCCTTGGCACTGGAGAGATTGATCGTCAGCACTTCGCGACGATGCTCGGACGGCTTGTCGATCACCCCGATGGGCATCCGCAGCCGGCCCGCCCGATTCACGGTCGACCGCCAATTCTGGTCGGGCAACAGCTGATCCAGCGTCGGAGATTCGTCCAGCGGAGGCACCCACAGCGGATACGCAGGCTTGCCGTGCCCGTGGATCCTCGACACCACGGCTTCCAGCAACGTGCGCTGCTCGATACTCCCGGTGCTCGCCCCGGGGCCGACCCGTTCCGACCGGTTCACATAGGCCGACTTGAACCGCAGCGGATCGGACGCTTCGACCTTCAGATAGCCGGAGCCGGGATCGCTGGCCAGATGGTAGGCGTCGGCGGTGCCGATGACGGCCCTCGACTCGGCGGCGGAAAACGTGCGCAGCACGATCCGGTAGGACAGATGTCGTTCCAGTCCGCGCACCTTGTCCTCCTCGAACCGCTGCGAGGCCAGCAGCAGGTGCACGTGCAGCGAACGTCCGAGCCTGCCGATCATCACGAACAGCTCGCTGAAGTCCGGTTTCTGGGCGAGTAGCTCCGAGTACTCGTCGACCACGATCAACAACGCGGGCAGCGGGCTCACCTGCATACCCGCCGCGCGGGCGCTCTCGTAATCGGAGACGTCGGCGAATTTCCCCGTCGCCCGGAGTATCTCCTGCCTGCGTTTCAGCTCGCCGGACAGCGCGTCCCGCAGCCGGTCGACCAGGGACAGATCTTGTTCCACATTGGCGATGACGGTCGACACATGCGGCAGCGATTCCAGGCCGGAAAAGGCCGCGCCACCTTTGAAGTCGACCAGAACCAGGTTCAGCGCATCCGGGGAATGGGTGGTGACCAAGGCGAGGATCAGGGTGCGCAAGAACTGCGATTTCCCGGAACCGGTAGCGCCGATACACAGCCCGTGCGGGCCCATGCCGTCCTGGGACGCTTCCTTGAGATCCAATTCGACGACGTCCCCGGTGGCGGTGACCCCGATCGGCACCCGCAACCGGTCGCGGCCGTGCCTTGTCCGCCACATCTCATCGACGTCGAAGTCCTGACCGGAACCGATGCCGAGCAGTTCGGTGAAGTCCACCTCGCCGTCCAGCGGAGACCGGCCGAGGCCGTCGAGCGCGAGCTCCTGCTGGTATCCCCGCACCAGGTCGACCAATTCGGCGGCGCCGTCGGAAATCTCCGCCGCACTCAGCAGCTCCGGCTGCAACTCGCGCAGATCCGGCATCGCGATGCGAAACGGCCGCTCGCCGAACAACGCCCAGCCCGGCCCGTCGGGAAGGCGGGCGGCGCGCTCCGGATGCAGTCGCGAATCCGCGGGGCGGTGCAATCGCAATTCGATATGCGCCGACAGCAAGTCGACCAGGTCACCGGGCGCCTCGTTCCAGTCGCGCGCGGTCACCACCAGATGGACGCCGTACTCCGGGCCCGCGCTCGCGATCTGCTTGATCCGGCCGTCGAACCCGGGGATCTGCTCGCGGAAGTCGCCGAGCCGGTCGATGAGCAGGAAGACATCGGGCACCGGACCGGCCAGCGTTGGCCGGGCGGCGCGCAAACTGGCCGGTGAATCGATACCGGCTTCCCGATATAGTCTTTTGCGGCTCCGGATCTCGGCGGCTACCCGGTCGAGGACCGCGTCCACCTTGTCCAGTTCGTCGTCGCCCACCGCCCTCGCGATATGGGGCAGCGCGCTCATCGAACCGAGGCGGTTGCTGGATTCGAGCACATACAGTTTCACCTGATCAGGTGAATGGGTCAGCGCCAATGATCCGGTGAGCGTCCGCAGCAGAGTGCTCTTGCCCGAGCCGGCCCGGCCGACGACGAAAAGGTTGCGATCCGCGCCCGCCAGATCCAGCCACACGGTTTCGCCCGGCACACCGTCGGTACGCCGCTCCTGCCCGATGGGAACCTTCAACCGGCCGGTCCCCCACCAGTTCGCCGCGCGCAGTCCACTGTCCGGCGTCTGTTCGAGCCGCCCGACGAGCGACCCGAGCTGCACCCGGTCGCCCACCTCGAGGAGGCTCGATTGCCGCCGCCGGACCCGGGCGATATAGACCTCGTCCTTGAAGACCCCGTAGTGGTTCGGCGTCTGCCTGGTTGTCCGGCTGCGGACATCGGCATGCACGAACGTCCACAGATCGTGGGTGCCGATCAGGCCGCTGCCGTTGTCGGCCTGGCCGGTGCCGATTCCCTTCACCAGCGCCGAGGTGAACACCGACAGGGGTGCCGAGTCACCGTCGGCGCGGCCCTCGGCCGCGGTCTCCACCGCGCTCGACGCGGTCAGCACGCAGATCCCGTCGCCCGCCGCGAGTTGCTGGGCGACATCGTCGATGGTCGGCGCGGACTTCATCACCTCGGAGCCGAGAAACGCGCCGCTGTAGCAGCAGTCGAGCACGATGATCTTCGCCGCTGCCGCGGACTCCCGGACCAGCTCGCGGATGAACGCCGAGGACACCGCCGTGCTGCTCAGCAGCTGCGGGTCGGTGTTTCCGACAGCCAGATACAGATTCTGGCGGGTGCGCAGACCATGACCGGAGAAATAGAACAGGATGACGTCGTCCGGTTCGGCGCCGCGGAAGACCCGCTCGATGCTGCGCTCGATCTCGGCCTTGGACTCGTTGATCAGCAACTCGGTCGGCCGGAAACCGCCGATCTCTGGGTCGCGCAACAGTTCCCGGAGTTGCTCCGCGTCCGAGATCGGCGCGTAGAGCCGCGACAGTCCGTCGAAGTGGTAGGTGTCGTTCGCTACGAAGAGCGCGATTCGCCGTCCGGTCGGACTACTCATCGGCCAGCAGGTCGCCGAACTTCTCGATGGCATTGTCGACCTGGGCCAGGCCCGGCCGGACAATGGTCACCTCTCGATCACCCTTCTTGATCGTGATCGAATCCGCCTTGGTTCGCTCCAGGAACTTGAGGCTGACATCCCGGATCGACCACACCACGGCACCGATCGCCCCGCTGGACACCAGCAGCTGGCCGATCTGCTCGACCGCGCCGGATTTCTGGCCGTCCGCCGCGGCTTTCGTCACCCGGCTGACCTGTAGTCCACCGATCTCGGACAGGTCGGTCTGTAGCTCGCCGGTCACCGCGTCCAGCCACTCGGCATCGCGACGTCCCCCGGAATTGATCACCAGCACAACGTCATCCATCGATCCGTCCTCCCTCACCGTGATCATCCTCGTCAGACCACTCTAACCAGGACGAAGCGAACCGACAGGTCGATTCACGGTGCGGGGCGCGGGCTCAGAACAGGGGGTCGTGGCGGATCGACTTGGCCTGGGTGCCCGCGGCCATCAGGCGGAACTTGGTGGTCTGCACCATCGACGGCGATCCGACGATCTGCACATCCCGATCCGCCCACGAGCCGTAGCTGGCGACGACCTTGCCGATCTGGCCGGTCATCCGCGGTTCCAGGCCCGGGAGGTCGCCCTGCGGTTCGCCGGACTCGTAGTACCACCAAGGGTTCTCGTCGCTCTCGGTGACGGGGGTGACCGAGAGCCACTTGTTGGCCATGGCCAGCTGGCTCAGCACTTGCAGGTCGTAGAGGTCGCACGGGTGGTGACCGCCGACGAACAGGTGGACCTTCGGGTTGACCCGGCGCTGGGCCATCGCCATGATCTGGGCGCGCAGTGGCGCGATGCCGGTGCCGCAGCCGACCATCAGCATCTTGCGCTTGGTGTTGCGCGGCACGCCGAGGCCGCCGAGCGGTGAACCGAGCAGCCACTGGTCACCGACGGCGGTGTGCGAGACCATGGACGGGCTGACCCAGCCGCCGAGCACGCTGCGGACGTGGAACTCGATCTCGCCGTTGACATTCGCGGGGTTGGCCGGGGAGAGATAGCGCCACATCCGGGGCCGCGCCGGTATCTGCACGCTGAGGTACTGGCCCGCCGCGTACTGCATCGGCTGGTCGAGCTGGACGCGGATGACGGCCAGGTTGCGCAGCACCTCGCGGCGTTCGACGACTCGGGCGGACCACGCCGCGGGCGTCGTCTCCTTGTCGGCGGCGCTGATCATCGCGCCGCTGATGGTGGCCAGGCCCTCGTCCCAGGCGGTGGCGACCTCGTCGGTCCACATCTCGGTACCCGCGAACTGGCGCATGGCCGACTTCAGCGAGTTGGCCACCGCGACATAGTGGGCGGGCTGCACACCGTACTTGCGGTGATCGCGCCCGAGCTGGGCGAGGAATGGCAGCAGCTTGTCCGGCTCTTCCAGCCGGTCCAGCGCGTAGCCGATCGCCGAGACGAGCCGTTCACGCTGGGAATCCATGGCCGCCGGGAAGTAGTCACGGACGCCTGGATAGTCCGTGAACAGGATCGAGTAGAACGACCTGGCTAGCTTCTCGGGCCCACCGTCTTCCGCAGCAACCGCCTTGAACGTAGTACGGATCAAAGCGACAGTCCGCGAATCCATATGTGTCACAACCTCGTTTCGCCATCGAACGCTAGCCGCGCCGGCGAGTGACGGGCTGGGAGGACACTCGTCAGCAGCCGATGCGAGAAGTCTAGGCGAGGTTTGCCAGCTTAGGAATCGTACTCTTAAACATCACGCATGTAATTCGTTTTAAACCGGTCGGTACCTGATCAGTACCAGCCAAAAACATACCAGCGGCCCGTGAATCAGGGGTGAACATGACCCCAAGATTCCTCAATCTTCCCGGCAATTGCGGCAATGGCGACCCGACGTGCCTGGTAGAGCGACCTTTCCGCTACGAACCCAGCACCCTCCGACCCGACGCGCCGTGCCACGACCCGCGGGGAGGGTGCATCGGAGTGGCTGGTCGAGAAGAGGGAATTGGCCTCCGATCGAGCCGAACTCAGCACCCTACCAGCAAACTTTCGTGATGATCCCGAGATATATGCCCACCTCAGAGCCCTGCGCTCCCGTAAGCCCCGGCCAAGGTCACGAATAAATGGGTTGCTGGATAGTCGCCAGCTGATCGCCGGGGATTGACCGGGGCACGAACGAGCCCCCGGCCCGCGTCCGCCGGAGCGGAGCGCGAACCGGGGGCTCGCCGAATCGTGGAACCCTACCGCCGGTGCCGCGGCTGCCACACCACGAGCGCGGTGCTGCGCTGGGGCGGCGACAGGTCGGGCCGGTAGCCCGCCCGCAACTGCTCCAGCTCCGCGCCCATCTCCTCGACGCGCTGCTGCAGCGCCTCGACCTGATTGGTGAGCTCGATGATGCGTTTGATGCCCGCGAGGTTGACGCCCTCGTCCTGCGACAGCCGCTGCACCTCGCGCAGCAGTTCGACGTCGCGGGTCGAGTAACGGCGTCCGCCACCCGAAGTGCGTTGGGGGGTGACCAAACCCAGCCGGTCATAGGTGCGCAACGTCTGCGCGTGCATACCCGCCAGCTGAGCCGCCACCGAGATCATGAAGAACTCGGCACGCGAGGTCCCACCCGACGCGGACTTCGGAGCCGGGTTCGGATCTGCGCCTCTCCCGGCGCCCTCCGTGGTCACGCTGCGCTACCTCCTCCGGGCGCTGAGCTCGATGCGCGGGGCCATCAAGCACCCGCCCATCCTGCACGCGGATCGAAGCCACCGGACTTCTCCGCCTCCTGATAGCGCTTGAGCGCATCGGTGGCGTCGGAGTCCAGGTTCTGCGGAACCGCGACCTTCACCGTGACCAGCAGGTCTCCGGCGCCGCCCGCCGCGCCGCGCTTGGGCACACCGCGACCGCGTACCCGCAGGATACGCCCGTCGGCGGTGCCCGGCGGCACCTTCACGCCGACCCGGCCGTCCAGCGTCGGCACGGAAACAGTTGTCCCCAGCACCAATTCGCTGTAGCTCACCGGGAGCACCAGGGTGAGGTCGTCGCCCTGACGGCCGAACACCTTGTCCTGGCTGACGTGCACGGTCACGTAGAGATCGCCCGAGGGCGCCCCACGCAGACCCGCTTCGCCCTGCCCGGCCAACCGGATCTTCTGCCCGTCACTGACACCGGGCGGGATACGGACGGTGATCGTGCGGGTGCGGTTCTGGATGCCGGTGCCCGAGCAGTCGGTGCACGGGTCGTCGATGATCGACCCGGTGCCGCGGCAGTCGTCGCAGGGCTCGCTGAAACCGAACGCGCCCTGATTACGGCTGACCACGCCGGAACCGTTGCAGTACGGACACACTCGCGGGCTAGTGCCCGGCTTGGCGCCGCTGCCGTGACACGTGGTGCACGGCGACGGGCTGGTCATCCGCAGTGGAACGGTGACGCCCTGGGCGGCCTCGCGGAAGCCCAGCGTCGTCTCGGTCTCCACATCGGCGCCGCGGCGCGGACGGCTCGAACCGCGCGCGCCACCCCGGTTGAACAACCCGCCGAGCAGATCGCCGAGCCCGCCGTCGCCAGGGGCGCCCGCGCCACCGGCCTGACCGAAGATGTCACCGATGTTGAAGTCCTGCGAGAAGCCGCCACCGGCACCGGGTGTGAACCCGCCACCGCCGTAGCCGCGACCGCCACCGCCGGCGAACAGGCGGCGCGTGTCGTCGTACTCCTTGCGCTTGGCCGGATCCGACAGCACGGCATTGGCCTCGCTGACCGCCTTGAACCGCTCCTCGGCCTTGGTGTCACCCGGGTTGGAGTCCGGGTGCAGGTCGCGGGCGAGCTTGCGGTAGGCCTTCTTGATCTCGTCCTGCGAGGCGCCGGAGGAGACACCCAGCTCCTTGTAGAAGTCCTTTTCGATCCACTCCCGTTGGCTCACCGGGCATCTCCTCCTCTCGCGTTCCTATTGATCGTCGCCGTCGGCATCCGAATCCGATGCCCCCACGGCCTCGGCATCGGTTACCCCGACCAGCGCGTGCCGAAGCACCCGTTCGCCGAACCGATAGCCCTTGCGCATCACCACGCCGATGACCGGATCGGCGCCCGAGCCCTCGTGCTGCACTGCCTCGTGCAGCGTCGGGTCGAACGACTCACCGGCAGCGCCGAACTCGACGAGACCCTGCTTGGTCAGCGCGGTCTCGAGCTTGTCGGCGACGGCCTTGAGCGGGCCCGCGGGCCGGGGGCCCGTGGCCCCGGGGCGGGGCCGAAGGGCGAGCACACCCCGCCAAAACGGAACACCCCCGCGCCGGGGCCCCGGGCTATTTGTCCGAACAAAACCCCGCGCCCCCCCGCGGGG